>CAMTGL010000300.1 GCA_947071955.1 uncultured Plesiomonas sp. | reverse complement strand
ATAAATCCTCAAAATAATAGTGATATGAATACTACTGTTTATACTAAATTAGTAGTGTCATCGTCTGTTTTGTCATCTTTAATTACAAGTGTTTTTTTTGTTGTATTTGATTTTTTTTCGCAATAATAGTCTTTTCAGTGGGTATATTAAGAACACATTTTGATATCTGATTAATAATACAGATAAAAAATCTAAGACTTCACTGCCGCTCATACAGAGAGTGTTGGTGATGATAATTGATTTATTCAATCAGATATTGGAACATTGATGCTCAGTCAATCAGACTCTTTACAGTTATAGCAGTCAATGGCTGAGCAACGTACTGCTACACAGACCGTAATATCAACATGAGTTAAAGATTCTGACTGTGTATTTAATGTAGTGATTTACATCAGACATAATGCTAACGCTCGATAAACGTATCAATGATCTTGACATGCATCTCTGCCAATTTTGAGTACCCTAAATGGTGTCGTTGAATTATTTAAAAAATAACATGTTATTTAATTCTAATGTGAAGTTGCTTTTCTTTTTTCGGTATATAAAGTAAAAAACCAGCCATAATAGGCTGGTTTTTATAGGGAATTTTGGTCGGCATGAGAGGATTCGAACCTCCGACCCCTGACACCCCATGACAGTGCGCTACCGGGCTGCGCTACATGCCGAAACGCTATCTATCCTACTGATTTACCTTATAAATACAAGTGGGGTAGATCACATTTTTATGTGATATTCCTGCATCATTTAATTTTCATCAGTGATAAAACGTCTTACTTCTTTCAGTGCTTGCAGCAAAATAGTTAAGCGTGGCTTATCTTCCGGCAACGGCTTATAGTTTGTATCGTAAGCACTAAAATTACCCCGGTTATCTAAATGCATTTGCTGATCATTACTGATAATCACCAATTGATTAGCATTTCCGGCCAATACCCAGTCATTTTTACGATCTGGCGTAAACAAATTCTCCCCTTGAGTATAATCAGATAACGGGTTAATGACTCCGAGTACATCCTGCATAAGCGTGGCAGATACGTCAGCATTACTGGTTAACTTATTTACTGTAGTAGGTGCTTTTTCTGGCCAATAGACTAACAGTGGAACTTTAAGCTCATACTGACTAAAGTTTTGATTATAGCCCCAGTGATTACGGCCGGTTTCATTAAACTCCATACCATGATCAGAGGTAATAATAACCACTGTATTATTCAGCAGATGCTTTTGTTGTAACGTATCAAACAGCTTTTTAATTTGTAGATCTATTTTTTGAACGCTGTTTTGATATTTTTGCTGTAACTCCTGCCCGCTGGTTGCTTCTACACTCTCATCACTGTGATTTTCAACACCACGGCTGCGTTGTGTAAAACCTTTATCAAATGAGGCTGGCGCACTGTAATTGACATAAGTAAACCAAGGTTTATTAGCGCGATCAGGTTGCTCAATCCACTGTTGCCAGCGCTGGGTGACTGCCGCATCGCTGATTGCCAGATTTTTTGGGTGTGATTTTGGCAGATAAAAGCCATTAAACAGGGCACGGCGATATAACGGCGCAGAAAAACCGTTGGCTGAAAATAGTCCCATCTGATAATCCTGATGCTGCAATGCATCAATAAATTCAGATGACTTTTGAATGGATAATATACCGTCTAAGTATGTAGGTGAAATACCATAAAATAGACCAAACAGGCCGGTGTTGGCATTGTTACCGGTACTGTAATTGTTCTCAAAACGTGTTGCAAAAGCCGCTTGCTGATTAAGCTCAGGCATTGTTTTACTGTTGATTGCATCAGCGCGTAGTCCGTTAATCACAACCAGTAAAATATTATAATTCTTTGACGACTGCGGGGCATAAGTCAGGTCATTTCGCGGGTAGTGTACGGTAGCTGCATCGGGTGTACCTTGCTGATTAAGCTGACGCAGATACTCGTCTTGATTCATAAAGCCATAGCGTTCAAGAAAACGCTTTGCCGTCATCGGATAGTACAGTGGTAGATTGGCTTTTTGCATCGTAATCGGACGATAAAGCGTAGCATCAGCCCACATATAGACAAGGTGTGATGTGATAAAACAGCAAATAAATAAAATTGCAAAATAGCGATCAAAATTACGACGGCCTAAACTGCGTAGTTTCTGCCAGCTCCAAGTTGCAAACAGCAACTCCACCAAGAAAATGACCGGTACGGCGATAAACAGCAGTTGCCAGTTACGAGATAGCTCACCATCATCTGGGTTTACCAGTATCTGCCACACTACTGGACTTAAATGCAGATGAAACTGATTAAACACCTCGGTATCAACTAAGAGAAGCGTTAGCCCTACGGTTGCAAAAATCACCGCGCCAATACGTAATAAGCGTTGTGACATCACCAAAAATGTCAGGGGAAAAAGAATGAGCAGATAAGAAGCAAAGCCCAAGAACCCGAAATGACCAATCCAACTGATAAAGGCATAAGCACGCCCCAACAGTGTGGGTGGCCAGTCTGCTGCTAGAAAATAGCGGCTTCCGATCACCAGTGATGCCAGTATATTAAATAAAGC
>CAMTGL010000299.1 GCA_947071955.1 uncultured Plesiomonas sp. | reverse complement strand
GGTTATTACAGCGTTATGCGTTTGATTTTCCGGCACAATTGAATCTGTGGATTTGGGGATTATTGCCGCTGTGTTCTGCCGTGAGCATTGGTGTGCTCGGCGAACTGGCGTGTCGGCCACTGCTTCGGCACAACACCCTTGAACAGTTGCGTCGTCTAGGCAGTGATTAAACAGTGCCGCTGAGTGCCTTAACATTGTGCATTCAGCGGCCTTTTACGGGCTGGATTTAAGTGCGTTATGCCGCTATTTGTGCGGTAATAAATCGGTCAGTGCGGCCTGTAAGTCGGTAAATTTAAATTCAAAACCAGCCTTTTCTAGTTTGGCTGGCACGGCTTTTTGCCCTGATAAAATCAGTACGGCCATTTCACCCATCGATAAATTCAGTGCCAGAGCCGGAATTTTCATAATATGCGGTTTGTGCAGCACATCGGCCAGTGTTTCACTAAAATCATAATTACGGGCAGGATAGGGCGCTGTCATATTAAACGGCCCTTGTAGCGTTGGGTTTTCAAGTAAAAAGCAGATTGCCGCAACCATATCGTCAATGTGGATCCACGGCATATACTGTGTACCGCTGCCCGCAGGGCCACCAGCACCAAGGCGGTAAGGTGGCAGCATTTTGGCCAGAGCGCCACCTTGCGCGTCAAGCACGATACCGGTGCGCAGTAGGCAAACCCGCGTTTTGTCACTTTGCGCCTGCAATGCTAACGCTTCCCAGCGCGCGCATAGCTGATGCGTAAACTCATCGTGCGGAAGATCGTCCTCTTCAATCGTCAGATCACCTTGTCGCCCGTAAAACCCTACCGCAGAGCCGGATAAGAACGTATGCGGCGGCGTACTGCTTTGTGTTATCAGCGCACTGAGCTTTTCGGTCAGATCCCAGCGGCTGTGGCACAACAGTGTTTTACGGGAATCACTCCAGCGTTTATCGGCTATCGGTTCGCCGGCAAGATTGATGACAGCATCAATACCATCAAGCGATTGCCGATCATCGAGCGTAGACCAAAACACCATATTGCTGCCCAATACTGAACGTGCGCTGTCAATATCACGCGTCAAAATAGTCAGCTGATGTTCACGTTTGAGCTGTTTGGTCAGTGCTCGGCCAATCAGCCCTGTAGCACCGGTGATCAGAATATTCATAGGACAATCCTCTAGCGGGCTTCCTTGCGGTAAGTCAGCATCATTGAGACTGAGTCAGCAAAGCGCAGGGCATGCAGTTTGTCGACTTCAACTTGGGCAAAACTGACCCACTCATGCTCACTGGCAATATCGAGCAGATCTTTGGTGAGGCGTTCGAGCAATAAAAAGTTGTTGTTCTCTACATGTGCGATCATTTTTTTGGTGATGGTGCGGTAATTTAGCGCATCAGCCACATTGTCGGTCAGACTCGCCTGTTCAGCAGGATAGTGAATTTCAGCATTGATCACCACATCTTGCTTATTGTTGATCTCTTCTTGATTAAAACCAATGTAGGTACGCAGGCGCAGATTTTTAATTCGGATAATGGCGTCAGAGTAGTCAGAATGCATGTGTCTTTCCTTGTTTTAATAGCGTGTCTTAGTCAGCTGTTTTCCCAAAACGGGTGCGATGAAACATTTTATCTGCATATGATGCGTGTTAATGCATGGTTCGGCTTTTATGATGCGCCGTTACCTTGATCAGTATGGCAGAATATTGAGCATGACTGCTGTATCGAGTTTATACCATAATCTGGTGATTTTTAGCCGGATCACTCAGCATAAAACTGACTTGATGGTCTGTTTATGCGTGTACCGTACAGGGATAGATCACCACACAGTGGTTTAACCAATGGAAGAGAACCATGTCTGATATAACAAAAAAACTGACGAATAACGGCTGGGCGGTGCTGGTGGCAGCACTGATGATCACGTTTGCCGGTATTAAAGCCGCCTCTGAAATTGTTGTGCCTTTTTTATTGGCACTGTTCATCGCCATTGTTTGTTATCCGGTTGTAGATCTTATGGTGCGGCGGAAAATTCCGCGCATTATTGCCGTGTTACTGGTGTTGGCAGTAGTGGCCGTATTTTGCCTGCTGTTAGGTGGGTTATTGGCTGCATCAATTAATGATTTTAGCCGCACAGTTCCGCAATATAAGGGTGAGATCGCCGCACGTATTCATATGTTGATGGCATTGGCTGCAAAATTTAACATTACAATTTCAGCCGATTATATTCAGCAGTTGCTTGATCCGAGTATCATCATGCAGATGATCAGCCGCATGGTATCGAGCTTTTCTGGCATCATGGCGAATGTCTTTTTACTGCTGCTGACCGTTGTGTTCATGCTGTTTGAAGCGCCGTCGGCAAAGGGGAAAATTCACCTTGCGCTTGATGATCCTGAAATGCGCTTGCAGCAGGTAGACAGGGTACTCGACAGCGTAAACCGCTACCTGACGATTAAAACATGGATAAGCCTGCTGACCGGTATTTTGGCATGGGCGTTGCTGTCGGCCTTGGGCGTTCGTTATGCCATTCTCTGGGGAACGGTGGCTTTTTTACTCAACTATATTCCGAAT
>CAMTGL010000298.1 GCA_947071955.1 uncultured Plesiomonas sp. | reverse complement strand
TTGTTAATTCAGTCGGTCGATAACACCGTCAGGGGTCAGTGTTGAAAATCAAACGTTTTTTTGCCAAAGACATGCGTGAAGCGCTCGAACAGGTTAAAGAGCATCTGGGGCCAGATGCCGTCATCATGTCGAACAAAAAAGTGGAAGGCGGTGTTGAAATTGTTGCCGCATTTGATGATGCGGTTGCTCCTGCACCTGTCAGCCGTGCCGAGGAAGATGAAGCGATCAAGCGCGAGCTGGTAGCACAACTCACAGCTGCTCGTAAGCGTATTCAGGAAGAGAAGCAGAGCAGTGCTTCAGCCCCTTTTGCGCCGTCGGCCGCACCCCTCTCTTTTTCTGCAAATGCAGACGATAAACCGGTTGTCTCTGTTCTACGTAGTGGATTACGTGGCGCATCGTCTTATCTACTTCCGGAAAACCGCGGGCCGGAAAATCGTGCAGCAGCGCGTAACACCGCTTCGGCTGAGCCAAACAGCAACCACCGAATTGTTGAGGGAATAACAGCCCGCGCCGAAGCGCAAGAGCCACCGGCAGATTCGCTCAGTGCGCTACTCGCGCGTCAGCAGCGTCACCGTCACGACAGCATTAGTGAACCGTTGCCGCCCACGCGTCAGTCGCAAGCTGTGCCTACTGAGCCTGTGCAAACGCACAGCAGCTCAATCCGTTCACGCTCACGTTCACATGAAAACTACCGTGCTATCGAACAGATGCAGGCTGAGATGTTATCGATACGCCGTCTGCTTGAACATCAAGTTTCGAATCTGATGTGGCAAGAGATGGAGCGTAAAGAGCCGGTACGTGCCATGTTGATTGACCGTTTGTTGAAAATGGGCTTTCCGGCCGAGCTTGCTGAGCAGTTGATCTGCTATATCCCTGAAAATACCGCTCTGGCTCAAGCTTGGTCACTGGTTCTGACACTACTCGAAGAGCAGCTGACCATTGCCGAAGATGATCTGCTCAAGCGCGGTGGTGTGGTTGCGCTGATTGGCCCGACTGGCGTAGGAAAAACCACCACCATTGCCAAACTCGCAGCGCTGTATGCCATGGAGTACGGCGCAGAGCATATCGCACTGGTTACCACCGATAATTACCGTATTGGTGCGCATGAACAACTTGCGACATATGGCCGTATTTTAGGTTGTCCGGTACGGATAGCTAAAGATGCCGATGAACTGGCCGCTGTACTGTATCAGTTACGGCATAAACGCTTTGTTTTGTTGGATACCGCCGGTATGGGGCAGCGCGATCTCCGTTTAACCGAGCAGTTAAATACACTGATGCAGACTCAAGGTGAGCGGATACGCAGCTTTTTGGTCTTGCCGGCTACCGCGCAGCGCAGTGTGCTTCAAGAGACAGTGGAGCATTTCCGCCGTATTCCGTTGGCCGGAACTATTCTGACCAAGCTCGATGAGTGCTTAAGTTTAGGTGAAGTGATGAGTGTCACGATTCAAAACGCTTTACCGATCAGTTATATCACCGATGGCCAGCGTGTACCGGAAGATATCCGTATCGCTAACCAGCAATATTTAGTGAATCGGGCGGCAGAGTTGCTGGATAAGCATACCTCTGCTCAGCATTTTTGGACGAGCGAAGAACGGACTCTTACTCAGGCAGTAGACTTTTATGACTAACGCGGTATTGAACGATCAAGCCAGTGGCTTGCGCAGTCTGGTGCAGCCAGCCCGAACTAAAGTGATTGCCGTTACCGGCGGTAAAGGCGGTGTTGGGAAAAGCAATATCACTCTGAACATGGCTGTCGCGCTGGCACGCCAAGGTGTTCGGGTCATGATTTTTGATGCTGATCTTAGCTTAGCAAATGTTGATCTGCTGCTTGGGCTTCGGGTGGGTAAAAACCTGTCGCATGTACTGGCTGGGCTCTGTGAGCTGCCCGATATTATAGTCGAAGGGCCATATGGCTTGAAAGTAATTCCGGCTTCCTCGGGCACACAGTCAATGACCGATCTCTCTGCCGCGCAACATGCCGGATTGATCCGCGCTTTTAGTGCACTGCAAGATCAGGTGGATGTACTGCTGATTGATACCGCTGCGGGTATCTCCGAGATGGTGATGAGCTTTTCAAAAGCGGCACAGGATGTACTGATCACAGTGTGCAATGAGCCAACATCTATTGCTGATGCCTACGCGCTAATCAAAATATTGAACCGTCAGCACGGTATTTCACGCTTTAAAATTGTGGTGAATATGGTGCTGAGTTATCGCGAAGGGCGCGAACTGTTTAGTAAGTTGAGCAGTGTTGCCGAGCGTTTTCTCGATGCAAATCTTGAACTGGTCGCTTGCATTCCACTTGATGATCATGTTCGTCAAGCGGTGCGTAAGCAACAGGTGGTTGTTGAGGCCTACCCGCAATCACCAGCAGCACTGGCATTAACAACTTTAGCCAATCGAGTGCGTACATGGCCTGCGCCGAACCACCCGAACGGCCAGCTGGAGTTTTTTGTCGAACGCCTGCTGCGCCGGCCGGTTGATGTCGGGGAGGCAAGCCGTGAGTAAAGCCCTTGCCTACCGTCAGTGCCAAAAT
>CAMTGL010000297.1 GCA_947071955.1 uncultured Plesiomonas sp. | reverse complement strand
GGGGAACATGACGTTGATTGTACAGTGCGGAATGGATACTTACGGGATGGAAGCCGTCGTGGGTGGGGCATCAAATATTGTTGGCCGCCCAATGTCACTTGAACTGCTACTCGCTGGCTGCACCGTTACCACAACTCACCGTTTTACCCGTGATTTGGAAAGCCACGTACGCCGCGCAGACTTGCTGGTTGTTGCAGTAGGTAAACCGCACTTTATTCCGGGTGACTGGATTAAACCGGGCGCAGTGGTCATTGATGTCGGTATCAACCGTCAGGCTGATGGTAAAGTTGTCGGTGATGTTGATTTTGCTGCCGCACAAACACATGCAGGGTGGATAACACCGGTTCCTGGTGGAGTTGGCCCAATGACTGTCGCAACCCTGATGCAAAATACGCTGCTAGCATGTGAAAAATATCAGGATTAATCACTCTTTTAGGTGTGAACTTAGCAATTAGTGCGGGTTAATTTGCATTAGCCCGCCGTTTCCGGCATCAAGTAGTGTTGTATTCTATCAATAACAAACATCCAGCCAGTATGAGCTACTTTTATGCCTGAACACTCATCTTTGCAACACCCACCCTCTTCACCAAATAGCCATCACTCAACGCCAAGAAAATACCGCCACCGCTTATATAACGTCGTGTTTAATACTCAGCGGCGCTCCGGCCGTGTCGTTGAGCTAGTCCTGTTATTCTCAGTACTTCTGAGTGTTGCAGTACTCATCATAGGCTCAACACTGACCAAACAATCATACTGGTATTCATGGTTTATCTGGTGTGAAATCGGGTTCAGTATCATTTTTAGCTTGGAATATCTGCTACGGCTGTACTGCTCTCCCAAGCCTCTGCGTTATGCAAGCAGCTTTTATGGCATGGTTGATCTGTTATCTATCCTTCCGGTCTATCTCTCTTTGCTGTTTCCTGGGTTAGAGTACACCTTAATGCTGCGTCTGCTGCGTATGTTCCGGCTGTTTCGCATCCTAAAACTTGTTCGTTATATGTCAGAGGCCAATCTGCTTTGGCGTTGTCTGATACAAACCCACCGTAAAGTGCTGGTCTTTTTTGGTGCGGTCGGGCTGATGGTTTGTCTGTTTGGCAGCATAATGTTTGTTGTGGAAGGGCCGCAAAATGGCTTTACCAGTATTCCAATGGGTATCTACTGGGCCATTGTTACGCTAACAACGGTAGGATATGGTGATCTTGTGCCGCATACACCACTGGGGCGAGTCATCGCCTCATTGGTGATATTAATTGGTTATTCGATTATTGCTGTTCCAACAGGCATTCTCACTGCACAACTCACGGAAGAATTACAGAAAAACAAAGACAGATTACGCTGTGATCACTGCCACCGAACTGGGCATGATGCTGATGCGCTACACTGTAAATTTTGCGGTGCTGCTCTTCCTAAAAAAAGATAAAAGATAAGCGGGAGTCTTACTCCCGCTTATCTATAGCTGTAGAAATAATAAAAATTTGTCTCGCAATAAGCGATAACAGTTACGCTCTGCGCCAGGTTGTGCCTTGCGCACCATCTTCCAGTACGATGCCCATTTCAGTCAGACGGTTACGTGCGGCATCAGCCGCAGGCCAGTCTTTACTTGCCCGAGCATCATTGCGCTGCTTAATCAACGCTTCAATTTCAGCGACTTCATTACCGTTATCGGCTTGAGTATTACCTTGCAAAAACAGTTCTGAATCTTGCTGTAACAGGCCAAGTACATCACCTAATTGGCGCAATTCTGCAGCCAGTGCACTGGCCGCAGCCATATCGGTTGTTTTTAGGCGGTTAATATCACGCGCCATATCAAACAGTACTGAATAAGCTTCTGGTGTATTAAAATCATCATCCATTGCGGCGCGGAAACGGGCCACAAAAGCCTCTCCGCCAGCCGGTAATGCTGCATTATCCACACCGCGTAATGCGGTATATAAACGCTCAAGTGCCGTACGTGCCTGATTTAAGTTCTCTTCACTGTAATTTAACTGGCTACGATAGTGGCCTGACATCAGGAAATAGCGCACGCTTTCTGCATCATAATGTTGTAATACATCACGAATGGTAAAGAAGTTGCCGAGTGATTTTGACATTTTTTCACGATCAATCATCACCATACCGGAGTGCATCCAGTAATTGACGTAAGGGGTATCGTGCGCACAGCAAGACTGTGCAATTTCATTTTCATGGTGCGGGAACATTAAATCTGAACCACCGCCATGAATATCAAAATGCTCACCCAATTGCTTGCTGTTCATCGCTGAACACTCAATATGCCAGCCTGGGCGACCTGCGCCCCACGGCGATTGCCAGGTAGGTTCGCCCGGCTTAGACATTTTCCAGAGTACAAAATCAACCGGATTACGCTTGGCCTCATCAATATCAACACGCGCACCGGCTTGTAACTGTTCTACATCCTGACGGGATAATTTTCCGTAATCATGGAAAGTATCCACCGAGAACATCACGTCGCCATTACTGGCTACATAGGCGTGGCCACGATCAAGCAGGCGTTGCACCAGCTCAATAATTTCAGTGATGTGC
>CAMTGL010000296.1 GCA_947071955.1 uncultured Plesiomonas sp. | reverse complement strand
CGATCTTCTTAGGAGTCTCGTGGTCTATTAGATGTTTAAACGAGAGTGATACTGAGGCGTTAATGTGTTGAGATTTAGCTGCAACCCAGCTAACGTGAACTCACTGGCAGCAGACTTAGCCAACATGCTTTGTAACTGCGCACTATCAAGCTGAAAATCATTCGGGTTTAGCGTCATCACGCTGCGGTTGAATAGTCGGTTTAAGCTATCAAGGTGCTCAGGCGCTAATGTGTGGCTCAGATGATGATAAAGGGTATTAGTCAAATGGCTTTTTTGCTGTTGGAGATGAGCCAGCTCTTGCTGTTTATGCACTAATTCACGGTGAATGGCCGCAGGAGCACGCTGCTGGGTTTGACCAATCAAGGTAATTTGTTGATCGAGTTTTTTCTCTGTCGCCAGCAGATGGCTTTCAAGTTGTGCCCTGTCGGGTATCAGAGCAAATTCACGCATCCAGTGTGCTTGCTTTTTGTCATCTTCCAAAAGGGCGCAGAGTGATTGCTCAAGCGCAATTTTGGTCGCGACAAGTGCCCGATGCTGCTCAATGTGCGTGCTCTGCTCATCCAGCCATCAGTTGATCTCTGTAATCAAGGCTTGCTTTTGCTGCTGATAGTAAGCTTGCCACTGTTGCAGATCTTGCTCTATTTTCGGACGCCATGCGATAATTTTACCGCGCAATGTCATACGGGCACTGATCTCTTGACTAAGCACTTCAATACGGTGACTTTGAGTTACTGCGGCCTGATATTGCGCTCGTTCTGCATTCACTTCACTAAATGCGCTTTCCCACTCCTGTTTAAAATCAATTGAGGCATCGGGCAGATCACGCTTAAATATATCCAACAAATACTCTTTCACATTTCTAGAGCTCAGTTTATCGAGCCGCAAGGTGCGAGTGAGTACTTTTCGGTAGGCCGAGGCATCTGATTGATGTTCAAGATGAAAGATTGTGATATCCGGTTCACCCAGATTGCGCCGTTTGCGGCTGCCATACAGTGCATCACGAAACTCTGTAGGTTCATAACTGAACAAAATACGGCCTTGCTGCGCCAGATGATCTCTTAATCGGGGTTGCTGCACCAATGTATCATCAGGCAGACGATATTCATCTAAAACCAGTGGGCCAGTATACGCAAAATATTCATATGCCTGACCGCTGACACCTTTACCAACACACCCTAAAACAACCGTACCCACTTTCGGTAAGCAGGCTTGCAGTAAGATATACGCGCTGTTGTTGGGAAAATAGAATCGGCGGGTGCTCTCAATATCATGTGCACCAAAATCCATGCGGTTCTGATCGATAATCAGTAAAAATTGCAATGCATTGATCAAGCTGGTTTTACCTTGATTATTGGGCGCAACCAGTGAAACAGAATCATCAAGAGGAAGTTCGGCCCGCTGATATCCGGCACTTCCCAGCAAAACTAAACGCTCTAGCCCGTATTGGATCATGGTTCGTACCCCGCTTCGCGTCTGATATCTTCTGTGAGTATCTGGCCCTGTGACGTTTCACATTCAATGCTGTTGCAGTCTGCCTGTTTATGGTGCGCGGCAAGCTGTTCAAAATAGTCTAAATAGCGGTAAACGGCCGGTAGTAATCGCCAATATCCGCCTTGCTCTTGGGTAAAACCAATGCGTGCGGCGCTTTCAAGCAGAGCTAAATAATTATCAAGATCAAGCCCTTCAGCCTCAAGAACCTCTTTATGTTGCCTATACATTTCTGTCAGAAAAGGTTTATCAAGCCGCCAATCACCAAAACGGAGTAACGGTTTTCCCGCATCGGCTTGGCTATCAAAAATGGTCATGAAAAATAGGGCAAGCCGGCGGCTGGTCTTGCTGATATGGCTATTTAACTCTTCGTTGTGAAACCATGCATAACCCCGTACGTCTATCTTTAACTCGTAGCCCAATGCAGTGAATAGCTGTTGATAGTTTTCACTTTCTTGCTCTAGAGCCGCCCACAATATCGGTTCAGCAAGCCGGTTAAGATGCTTTCCACTGTTAAATAGGCGAAAAAGCTCACCCAGAGAACTTAATGTGTTCAGTTGCACGGCGAGTGACGTCATATTTGGCTCATCCGGTGAGGGTAATAAGTAACCTCTACATCATGCAGACGTGTTGTGATTTGTGTTTCATGCAGATCAGCCTGCCAAAGAGGTTCTCTGACTAAATCATGATATAAACGCAATAACGTGGCATCAGGTAAATGCAGGTAATGCTGTTGTAACCAAATCATCAGGTTTTCAACCGGTAACGCCTGCTGTAAACCGAGGTGTAGTTGTGCTTCATCTACGGGGAAAAAATGTGGCGACTGCTCGGCTATAGCATCAGGAAAACCCACTTTTTCAGGGATATAAGCCATGGCATCCGCCATTAGCGTCAGTATTTCACCCCCAACATTCACCCGCCGAAAGCGCTCTGTACGCCAAAGCGGTAATGGGCTCTGTGTCGTATTGGCTATGCCGCGTTGTAGCCCCTGTTTACGTACTCTACCCAGTAAGTGACTAATAGATGCAGATAAGCTGTTATGCTGACGCGCCTCTTCA
>CAMTGL010000295.1 GCA_947071955.1 uncultured Plesiomonas sp. | reverse complement strand
GTGGCAAACGTGTCTAAACGTCGAGTCGTTGTGACTGGAATGGGCATGCTGTCTCCTGTCGGTAATACAGTCGAGGCTTCTTGGAAAGCCCTGCTTGCCGGTCAGAGTGGCATCAGCCTGATCGAACACTTTGATACCACCGCTTTTGCAACCCGTTTTGCTGGCCTGGTTAAAGATTTTAATTGTGAAGAGTATCTGTCGCGTAAAGACGCGCGCAAAATGGATCTCTTCATTCAATACGGTATTGCTGCCGGAATTCAAGCATTCGATGACTCAGGTTTAACCGTCAACGAGCAAAATGCTGACCGCATTGGTGTTGCTGTAGGTTCAGGTATTGGTGGTCTTGGTCTGATTGAAGATAACCACAATGCACTGCTCAGTGGCGGCCCGCGTAAGATCAGCCCGTTTTTTGTGCCATCGACTATTGTGAATATGATTGCAGGTCATCTGTCTATCATGCGTGGTTTGCGTGGCCCGAATATTGCTATTTCTACCGCATGTTCAACCGGTGTACACAATATCGGCCATGCGGCACGTATGATTGCTTACGGTGATGCTGATGCTATGCTGGCCGGTGGATCAGAAAAAGCGAGCACCCCGATGGGTATGGGTGGCTTTGCCGCTGCCCGTGCACTCTCTACCCGCAATGATGATCCGCAAGCGGCAAGCCGCCCATGGGATCGCGATCGTGACGGCTTCGTGCTGGGCGATGGCGCAGGGATGATGGTGCTCGAAGAGTACGAGCACGCCAAAGCCCGTGGCGCAAAAATTTATGCCGAGTTAGTGGGTTTTGGGATGAGCGGTGATGCTTATCACATGACATCCCCTCCGGCTGATGGTGCAGGTGCAGCACTGGCGATGGTCAATGCCATTCGTGATGCTGGTGTTGATGTCAGCCAGATTCAGTATGTGAACGCGCACGGTACATCAACGCCGGCCGGTGATATTGCTGAAACGCGTGCGGTAAAAAGCGTGTTTGGTGATTTTTCTAAGCAGGTTATGGTGAGCTCAACAAAATCAATGACTGGCCACTTGTTGGGTGCTGCAGGTTCTGTTGAAGCTATTTTTACCGTTATGTCGTTAAAAGATCAGGCGATTGCGCCGACCATCAATTTAGATAATCCAGATGACGAATGTGATTTGGATTATGTACCACATGAAGCACGTCAGGCGCATATTGAATATGCACTGTGTAACTCATTTGGTTTTGGCGGCACCAATGGTTCACTGCTTTTTCGCAAAATTTAGTATTAAATAAGTAGAACTGCGAAAAATAGAGCCTTGTAAACGCTCAATCTTGCTTTATCCCACATCTGATTTGTTATACTCAGGTGTGCAGTACCCAAACCCGATACGACAGTATTGGGTTTTTTTTGTCTGTTACACATGTATGTATGCATATATACATACGGTAAGATAGGCAGCAAGCAAAGCAATAGGGCAATCTTGTATCAATCTCCGTTCGGTTGAGGGAACAATGCAAAAGGCAATCCAAGCGGTAAGGCCAAACAACGGGTACGCTCATGCTGATTAATGGTCTTCGAGACACTCAACTTAATGCAGCAGATCGTGGCTTAGCTTACGGTGATGGTAGCTTTACGACGGCGCGTGTGGTGCGGGGAAAGGTGCAATTACAGCAAGCACATATTGCGCGTTTATTACTTGCATGCCAGCGCTTATCAATAACTTTTCCTGATACAGCACTGTTGCAAAGCGAAATTGAGATGCTGGCACGTGAGATTGATCAGGGTGTATTGAAAGTGATGATTACACGTGGCCTTGGCGGACGCGGATATAGCAGTGTAGATTGCAACAACATGACACGAATAATCAGTGCAGCACAATGGCCGATACAGTATACGCGCTGGCAACAAGAGGGAATTCGGCTGGGTGAAAGCCAGATTCCATTGGGGATCACGCCGTTGCTGGCAGGAATTAAGCACTTAAACCGCCTTGAGCAGGTATTAATTCGTCGACAGCTTGATCAGCATAATGTGGCTCATCCCCCTAAAGCCGCGCTTGATGATCTTTTGGTCTGTGACGGTGCAGGTTATCTGGTGGAGTGCTGTGCGGCAAACCTGTTTTGGCGCAAAGACAATACTCTGTTTACGCCGAAATTAGATCAGGCCGGTGTCAGCGGAGTTATGCGTGAGCATATTATGGCCAATTGCGACCGGCTGGGTTGGCATTGTGAGTTGGTACGGGAAACGGTGCAAACACTGATTAATGCTGACGAAATATTTATTTGTAATGCACTTTTACCTGTGGTCCCAGTGAGATTTTTTCGGGATCGGCACTTCTCTGATTTTTCTGCGACTCGGCAGATTCAACGTTTTTTGGACGATAGTTTGTGATGAAAAAAGTTGCCCTTATTTTATCTGTTTTGGGCTTGATAGCCGCGTTTTTGGCATTCTCTTTTTACAACAAAGTTGAGCAGTTTGCCGATCAGACGCTTAATCCTGTTCAGGATATGATCTTAACCGTAAAACCGGGACCTGGGCAGATAGCACTAGCAGAGTTGCTAGAGCAGAGTGGGCTGCTAAAAAG
>CAMTGL010000294.1 GCA_947071955.1 uncultured Plesiomonas sp. | reverse complement strand
GGACTTTAGTGATTATCGCGGTAATCAGTACTGCAATATCTATTTTAAAATTTCTCAGTATTTATATCGATAATGGTACGATGGCCTCTGCAGTGCTGTCAGACCCTTATAAGCAACTTTTCATCTTTATCTACGGTAAAACCCAGTTTTTAAGTCTATTTTGGAACAACTCCCCGACTCCCGACCACACTAATTTGACAGGAAGCGCATCAATCAGCTTCTTTATCATCTATGTATTTATTTTTATCGCCAGCGCGATCAAAGACTCAGGGGCAAAACTCTCTGAACGGTTAGCCAAAACCCGCGACCAAATTGATGACCAGTTAATGCAAGATCAGATAGGCGCTCTGCCCTCTCGCAGCAAGCAAGAGATCAGAGATGCGCTGGTGATCCCCAACTATCCCGTGTTAAATCAGCTATTGTGGGAACTTATTCCACTGATTATCACATCGGGCTTACTGTTCGGCTTCTATAAGATGTTCGGTTTTTGACCTAACCCACACGAAACAGACGCTCTTTTATAACAAATAGCCTGTTAAAGGGGCGTCGAAAATTAATTTTGTGATACAAATCGCAACATGAACACAGAAAGAGTACACTGCTCTTTCTGTTTTATTAGCCATTGATGTCTTAATGTACTACCTTCTTCCTTTACTTACTGTTCTGATTTGGTCAGGCAACGCCATTGTTAATAAAATGGCGGCCACCAGCATCGATCCTGCGGCAATTGCCTTCTATCGCTGGGCGTTAGCCTTTGTCGTATTAACCCCGTTTATGTTACTTCCCGTATGGCATAACCGTCGGAAATTTATACCCTATCTGGCTAAATTCATTGTTCTTGCCCTGCTTGGCATGGCGATTAACCAAACATTTGGTTATTACGCCGGATTAACGGTGAGTGCTATGAATATCGGCATTATTACCTCGTTAATTCCACTTATGACCGTGCTGATCAGCTTGTTTGTTCTAAGTGAAACCCCAACTGTCGGGATCGTGTCGGGCACGCTGCTCTCACTGTTTGGTATTCTTTACCTTGTCAGCAGTGGGGATATAGCCAGCCTACTGCATCAGGGGGTCGGAAATGGTGAGTTACTGCTGCTAACCGGCTCATGCGCTTACGCACTATACGGTGTGCTACTGAAAAAATGGCAGTTACCGTTCTCTACATGGCAATCGGTATATATTCAGATTTTTTTTGGCATGCTGCTACTTCTGCCTAACTTCTTGTTTGCACAAAACGCCGTGATTAACACCCAAACATTGCCGCTGATTATCTATGCGGGTATTCCGGCATCGGTCGTTGCACCATTCCTCTGGTTGCAGGCCGTTAAATTACTCGGTGCAAGTAAAACCGCCATCTTCATGAACCTAATGCCGGTGTTTACGGCAATGATTGCAATGACGCTGCTGAAAGAGAAAGTGGAGCATTATCATATCGTAGGTGGCGTTATTACATTGTGTGGCGTGGTTCTTTCGCAAACGCTTCGAAAACCTATCAGTAGATCCCTACTTAAAGTTTCATCGCTCAGAGAGCCGCAATAATATCCAGAATCACGAGAGAGACCGAGTTAAACGCAGATTAAGCAGGGTCAGCTTCATTCATCATAAGCTGCCCCTGCCTTGTTTTATTTACCGTAATACGTTGTTACTGCTGCTGTACGTAACAAACACTATGCCAAATGCCCTGCAAAATGTGATCAGATAAAAACAGCCACAAAACTAAATGTGATGATCATCGCTAATGCACCAGTTGTTGTCAGTAGCGCTAAACGTAATTCAGTATCCATAATCTCCCCCTTGTGTTGTGTTTCAAGGGCGGTATCAATTGCTATAACACAATGACAACGCCCCACTTATTGATACTTGCTTATTGTGAATGCAAGCAGTGTATCCTTTGTATCATTAAACCGTAATGTATCATTTTTGTTAATGTGGATTCCATCACCAACAAACAGTGATACACTCGGCTATACACATAAATAACGCTAATCTAACAAATAATAAGGATATTCTATGCGCCAAGGAGTGCCATTTTTTGTGTTAACCCTATCACTGCTCTCTTTCCCTTCTCATGCCCTTGATCAAACCTGCTTTACCCAAAAATATGAGCAGTTTGTACAAGCCTCTGATGCATGGTATGCCACGTTATTAAGTAAAGTAACTCAGCAAGACCCAACATTAAAAGTGGCCAGCGAACAATTTCTCAATGAACGAAAAAATTACTTTAACCGTAACCTGACTGCCGTGAAGTGGTATCTAAACCATGAACCCGCACGCTTAGCATTAGATAAATCTGTCAATGAGTGGCTTTCACTTGATGAAGAGTCAGAAAAAAAACTTAGCAGCCAAAGCAGTGAATTTGCTGCATTAAATGAACAAGTTTTTAATGATCGAGTGGTCAAACCTAATCCACAAAGCTATGCGCTGCGCTCTGCATTTGCAGAACTGTTAACACACCCAGAAAATGTACGTGAAGGGTTAGAGAGTTATAATCGCTCAATGGAAAAGATAGAGGCCGTGCATTGTGCCAAATAGCCCTATTACTCACTCTACCGTGTGTACTGCATACTAAATCAACGTGAGCATCTTACTCTTA
>CAMTGL010000293.1 GCA_947071955.1 uncultured Plesiomonas sp. | reverse complement strand
GTTCTCTACCGTTTGCTGGGTATTTTTCTACCACTCATTACCACAAACTGTGCCGTATTGGGCGTTGCGCTGCTTAACACCAACCTGTCGCATAATTTTATTCAATCAGTGATCTACGGGTTTGGTGCTGCAGTTGGTTTTTCCGTTGTGTTGATTTTATTTGCAGCACTGCGTGAGCGTTTGGCATTAGCCGATATCCCTGCCCCGTTTAAGGGATCTTCAATTGCGTTGATTACGGCAGGTTTAATGTCGCTGGCCTTTATGGGCTTTACCGGTCTGGTTAAATAAGCATGTTTAGCATTGTAGTTGCTGTTTTAGCATTGGTTGTACTTGCACTTATTTTTGGTGTGCTTTTAGGCTTTGCCTCTATCAAATTCAAAGTTGACGCTGATCCTATTGTTGATCAGTTAGACGCTATTTTACCGCAAAGCCAGTGCGGACAGTGTGGTTATCCCGGTTGTAGGCCTTATGCTGAAGCAGTCAGTCAGGGCGAGCAAATCAATAAATGTGCACCGGGTGGCGAAGGCGTCATTCTTAAAATTGCTGACCTGCTGGGTGTTGAACCTCCGGCTGCGAATGAAGAGTTGGCCAATGCCGACCTGCGGAAAAAAATAGCCTTCATTCACGAAGATCAATGTATTGGGTGTACCAAATGTATTCAGGCATGTCCGGTTGATGCCATAGTCGGATCCACAAAGTCACTGCATACAGTCATCAGTGATCTCTGCACTGGATGTGATCTCTGCGTTGCACCCTGCCCAACTGATTGTATCGAATTGATCCCCGTCGACGAGACTCCCGACACATGGAAATGGGATCTGAACACAATTCCTGTTAAGGTCATCAATTAAGTTATGTCCAGCGTTATCGAAGCTATTCAAAGCGGCCAGCTATGGGATTTCAACGGGGGTATTCATCCGCCCGAGATGAAATCTCAGTCAAATGCCACCCCTATCCGCCGGATTGATCTTGCGCCTTACTATATTGTGCCGCTGCAACAACATGCAGGGCAGAGTGGTGATTTGCTGGTCTCTTGTGGTCAGAAAGTGCTAAAAGGCCAGCCACTGACCAATTATATCGGTGGTGGGCGCGTACTGCCGGTGCATGCACCCACATCAGGCACGATTACGGCTATAGAACCAAGAACAACCGCGCACCCGTCCGGTTTGCCTGATTTATGTGTTGTGATACAACCCGATGGTCATGACACTTGGTATGAACGGCAGATTATTGATGATTACCACCTCGCCACGCCGGAAGCCTTGATCGCACAAATCCGCAGTGCTGGTATTGCCGGTCTCGGTGGCGCAGGCTTCCCGACTGCCGCCAAATTACTCAGTGGCAGCAATTTGGTAAAACTGCTCATCATCAATGCAGCGGAATGTGAGCCCTACATCACCGCAGATGACCGCCTCATGCAGGATTATGCCGATGAGATCATCGAAGGTGCGCGTATTTTACGGCATATTCTGCGCCCTGAGCAGGTAGTTATTGGCATTGAAGATAATAAATATGCCGCCATCAACGCATTGAAAAATGCGCTCAGTGGGAGTGAAGATATTCAGTTGCGGATCATTCCCACAAAATACCCCTCTGGCGGTGCAAAACAACTGATCAAAATTCTCACCGGCTGTGAAGTACCCAAAGGAAAACACTCTTCAGCTATTGGTGTTTTAATGCAAAATGTGGGAACGGCATTTGCAATTAAACGCGCCATTGTTAACGGTGAACCGCTGATTGAACGCGTTGTAACGATGACGGGTGATGCCATTCATGACAAAGGCAATGTCTGGGCTCGCTTAGGTACGCCGGTACAGCATCTGCTCGATCATGCCAGCTTCCGCCCAACCCAAACGCCACAAGTCATTGTTGGTGGCCCTTTGATGGGCTTTAGCTTGCCGCATTTGGATGTTCCAGTCGTCAAAATAACTAACTGTATACTTGCACCTGGCTACACCGAATTTGGGCAACCACAGCCCGAGCAAGCCTGTATACGCTGTAGTTCATGTGCTGATGCTTGCCCAGTAAGCTTATTGCCACAACAGTTATACTGGTTCAGCCGCGGTCAGGATCATGACAAAGCCAGCCAATACAATATTATGGATTGTATTGAGTGTGGGGCCTGCGCCTATGTCTGCCCAAGTAATATTCCACTGGTGCAATACTACCGCCAAGAGAAATCTGCGCTGTGGGAAATTCGCCGTGATGAACGAAAGGCCGAAGTCGCTAAACAGCGTTTTGAGGCAAGACAACTGCGGTTACAGCGTGAAAAAGAAGAACGTGAACTGCGGGCTAGTCGTGCAGCAGAGGCTCGGCGCAGTACACAAAAATCGACTGACGGTGTAGATCCCGTACAAGCCGCTCTTGAGCGAATTAAAGCCAAAAAGGCACAGACTCAAGCGCAAGAAAGCTCTCACACTACTGATGTGCCGCAGATTACTCAAATACGTAATGAGTCAACTACAGATCTGGCAGGCCGGACTATCGTAGAGCAAAATGCAGCCATTGCTGCCCGTGAAATGCGAAAACAGCAAGCCCGTGAACAAAAAGCGCGCAAAGCCGCACAGGGAACTCAGAAATCTACTGATACCGCCCCTGTCGTAACCG
>CAMTGL010000292.1 GCA_947071955.1 uncultured Plesiomonas sp. | reverse complement strand
ATAGGGTAAATCGCAAAGAAGTACAAAAACGTGATCAGATAACCCGCTTTTGAACCAAAATGCTCCTCTACCACTTCAGTAATATCATCACCCTGCTGACCTGAGCCTGACAGAACGAAACGGCATAGTGCACGATGAGCAAAAAAAGTCATCGGCAATGCCAGAAGGGTCATAACCAGCAAAGGCCAAATACCACCAATACCTGCCTCGATAGGTAGGAACAGTGTACCGGCACCGACTGCTGTACCGTACAGACCGAGCATCCATGTGATGTCTGTTTTATTCCATTTCATCAATGCATTGCTGCTGTCAGCTTTTAACGGCTGTTTTGCTACTGTGTTATCCATAGGATTATCTTCAAATTATTAATATAAAAACTGTCTGTATAACCATGCAAATCATCAGGTTGAAACGATTCAATTCAATGGCTAACAGCAAGATGGTCTACTAAAAAATGTATACAACTATCCCTTGCCTAAAAGTAAAGGCAGCATGAGAGAAACCATCCGTTGGAATGCGCTCAGAAATGAGACTTAAATTGCAGACGGTGATGTGTTCCGATCACCGTAGAGTGGGTGAGTAAACACCTTAAAATGGTGTTTACCAAGCAAGAACTGATAGCCTGTTAATTTTTAATGTATGCCATCTAACGCTTAACACCCTGTTACTTGCTTAAGAAGCCACTATCCGCCTCAGATGCAACCTGTTTTTTAGCACGAAGCTAGCACTGTTGTCAGCCTCTTCGTGGTGTGCAACCAGTTGCCATGCAAATAAGTGGCCGCCATTATAGCGATTCGCATCAATTGGTCGAGCCCTAAATCACACTTTTTATATGGCCTTATACGGTTTATAAAGCCATAAAGAGATCTAGATCACACCTTTTATGCGTAGTATGAAGTCAAACAAGATTGAACAGTATCAGAACCAGCCTATGCAGGCTTGTTCATACCGATGTGCGGAATGCTATCTTCCAGATATTGCTCACCTGCTGGCAGAAAACCATGCTGCCCATAATAACCTTGCAAATGTGCCTGAGCACTCAGGTGTACCGCGCGATCTGGCCACAGTTGTGAGCAAAGTTTTACCCCTTGAGCAATCAGCTGATGACCCAACCCCTGCCCACGGTGTGACTGACGGGTAATGACACGGCCAATCACCGGCATGACCGGATCGACAATACCCGGTGCCATCGCCCGCAAATAGGCCACTAGCTCATTATTTTGATAGCCCAGTAAATGATAGGTTTCCGGGTACAGATCTTTCCCATCCAGATCCTGATAGGCACATGCCTGCTCGACAATAAATGCCTCAGCACGAAGGTGCAGCAGCTGGTATAATGCCACATTATCTAACTGCTCAAATGTACAACTACGCCATACTAACGACATCAATCACTCCTTCAAAACACACAGATTTGGTGCAAAAAACCACACCTTAAGTTGTACCGTACTCTCAAGCGCAGCCTGATTACCTGATGGATAACAACAGAGTGTTAAACAAAACATAAACAGAGCACGCGTAAAAATAGCAAAGAGTAGAAATAGTGGCATTGACTATATAACAGGATAGAGATTGAGGATATACAGCGAACAGATGCATGCGTACCGACAGAAAACCGTCAAATAACGTGAAGCAGCAACATCAGATCAGTATGAAGGAAGTTGAAAAGAAAGTTAAAAAAGAGATCAAACGGGTATCGTGCTGAAACAACCTTTACCAAGACACGAAAAAATAAAACCGCCCCATAACTTAAGCAAAATATTGCTCTATTATAACGCGGCTTGCATGAGATACACACTTACCCGTATCGAAAAACAAACTATTTATCGGGTTGCGGTATTAAAGGCATACGCTTCACGTAATGAAACGGTAATTTGATCTTTAATCATCGGTGAAAGTGCCGCAGCATGGCAGCCTTCTAATGCACCGGCTAATGCCCACAGCAATTTCTCAGTCACATCACTGCACTGCGCTTTCACTTTTACATAGGCCGCGACTGCACCTAACGCCTGCAACTCACTGATAGAACCAATACCGGCTTTACGCAACAAACGCTCTGTTGATAAGCCCATATTAGGTAAATCCTTTAAACGCTTCGCTTCCCCTCCCTTTTTCTCTTGCTTGTCACTGCGGGCACCGATAAGCGCCTGATTTGCCATAACAACCAATTGATCAAGGTTATCCCACATTATCTGTTCAACTTTATAATAGCGCAGCATCACTGGGCGGCCACGTTTGGTATAAACGAAAGGGGTCATTCCTCTTGCAATAAAGCGTGCTTCTAAACCATTGCAAGCACGCAAATAAAGGTGATCTTCAGACACAACAGCAAACATTACATCACCTTGGTATAAACCAAATCCGCCAAACATAGAGCGGGATTTAACTTCACCAAAGTGAACCGAAAATATTTCACACGCTTTTTTAATAAGGTCTTTATCTACGGTGTTCATTTTGCCTCCATGTTGCTTGTTTTATCAGCTAAACAAGCTCTCCCTATGCGAATTTAAGTAATGCACACCAATTTATAAATACTTACAAATTTAAGAAGTGCGTAACATAAGTATGAAATCATTGCTATCTTCGCGATTCCGCCGACAATAAGCAATACCAC
>CAMTGL010000291.1 GCA_947071955.1 uncultured Plesiomonas sp. | reverse complement strand
AATCAGTGAATACAACCTTCCTGACTCATTTGACGATAGTTTTATTACGTGTGACATAAGAGCATCAGAAATATATACTGAAAACTATTCTCACAATAAAATGCAAAGTATCTTTATGCCAATTTTCTTTAAGGATAAACTGGCTGCAGTCGTTGTTGTTGACTTAGATACTTCATATATTCAAGATAAAATAAACGAATTCAATAAAATACATGGCTCAAGCATTTACCTAAGTAAATCAGGCTTCGAAATGAAAATCTTGTGTAATCAAGAAAAATATTACATAAGTTACTCTATATTATCTATAAAAACACTTTTTAATATACTGTATAGTCTGTGCATTGCTTTTATTTTAACTTTTTTATTTTCTTCTTACAAAAAAATAAAAACCTCTGCCTTTACTGATGGACTCACTCACTTACACAACCGACACTATTTTTTATCTAAGCAAAAAAATCTTAAGCAGCGTTATAGCGTTATTATTATTGATATTGATAACTTCAAAAAAATTAATGATACCTATGGGCATCATGCCGGTGATCAGGTATTAAAAGCAGTTGCTGACCGAATAAAAAACAGTGCCCGTCAGGATGATTTACTGATCCGCTGGGGCGGTGAAGAGTTTGTCTTGATTGTCTATACCACCAATAAAAATGCGGTTAATACCCGAGCCGAGAGCATACGGCAAGCCATTGCGGATCAGCCCATCGGGAAACATGCGATTACCGTGTCATTAGGTACATGTGTAGCCGAAGCGGGTAGCGATTTTGATGAGGTCTTTCAACAGGCAGATATGGCGCTGTATGCCTCAAAAAGCAACGGTAAAAACCAAATCACTGCCGGCAGTTGTTCAATAAAAAGTGCTTATAAACAGAGCATGCCTGATGAATAAGCAGATCACTCTCGCGTTTAGGTAGCTTGTTATGCCGCTTAACGCTATAATCGCGCCCATTTTTTGATGAGTTTTTGAACAGGTACTATGAGCGAAAAACGTATTGGTTTTGTGTCACTGGGCTGCCCGAAAAATTTGGTCGACTCTGAGCGTATTCTTACCGAGTTACGCACTGAAGGTTATCACGTTGTTCCCAGCTATGAAGATGCGGACATGGTGATTGTAAACACCTGTGGTTTTATCGACAGCGCCGTTCAAGAGTCGCTTGAGGCAATCGGTGAAGCATTAAACGAAAACGGCAAGGTCATTGTTACCGGCTGTCTGGGTGCAAAGCAGGATCAGATCCGCGAAGTTCATCCAAAAGTGCTTGAAATCAGCGGCCCGCACAGTTACGAGCAGGTGCTCAGCCATGTGCACAAATATGTGCCAAAACCTGAGCATGACCCGTTCACCAGCCTTGTGCCTGAAACCGGCGTTAAACTGACGCCGCGCCACTATGCATATCTGAAAATATCAGAAGGATGTAATCACCGTTGTACGTTCTGCATCATTCCCTCTATGCGCGGTGATTTAGAGAGCCGCCAGATTGGTGCAGTACTCGATGAAGCAAAACGTTTGGTGGAAGCCGGTGTAAAAGAGATTTTAGTGATCTCGCAAGATACGTCGGCATACGGCGTTGATGTTAAGCACCGTACCGGTTTTTGGAATGGCCAACCGGTAAAAACCAGTATGCTCTCATTGTGTGAGCAACTGGCTAAACTCGGTGTTTGGGTACGCTTGCATTATGTTTACCCGTATCCGCATGTGGATGATGTGATCCCATTAATGGCAGAAGGTAAAATCCTGCCTTATCTGGATATCCCGCTCCAGCATGCTAGCCCGAAAGTGCTAAAACTGATGAAGCGCCCAGGTTCGGTTGAGCGTACGCTTGAGCGTATTAAGCGCTGGCGCGAGATCTGCCCAGAGCTGACTCTGCGCTCAACCTTTATCGTCGGCTTCCCAGGTGAAACCGAAGAGGACTTCACCTTGCTGCTCGATTTCCTGCGTGAAGCACAAATCGACCGTGCAGGCTGCTTTAAATACAGCCCAGTAGAGGGTGCAGCCGCAAATGAACTGCCTGAGCAAGTGCCTGAAGAGATCAAAGAAGATCGCTGGAATCGCTTTATGCAGCTGCAACAAGAGATCTCAGCACAGCGCCTGCAAAGCAAAATCGGCCGCGAAATTATGGTTATTGTCGATGAAGTTGATGAAGAAGGTGCGGTAGCCCGCAGTATGGCCGATGCACCGGAAATTGATGGTGCTGTCTATCTCAACGGCCTGACCGATGTAAAAGCCGGTGATATATTGCGAGTCAAGGTTGATCACGCTGATGAGTATGACTTGTGGGCAAGCCAACTGTAATACTGGCGCTAACAGCGGTATAAGCCGCTATATGTACCGTAAAATGTACCGTGCAATGTCTGAGCCCTCAAGCTATCTGAGCGCTCGATCTCATAGAGCAATACCATAAAAAAATCCCCAGATCTTTTAATCGAAGGTCTGGGGATTTTTGTCTCTCGTACACACCACCTACTGTTCACTCACCTATAAGCAGTATCAGTAAGTCACTGTTTCACATCACATGATTTAAAATAGCATAGTGAACGGGTCTGGGTAGTGATACGTAAACCCTTGCGCACGGCAGATTTTATTACCATTGATAATCCGAGAACGGCCAGCCAGAT
>CAMTGL010000290.1 GCA_947071955.1 uncultured Plesiomonas sp. | reverse complement strand
CCCCCCCCCCGCCCCGGCGCAGCCCCCCCCACCCCCCGCCCACCATGGCCCCCAGCAGGCGCAGCCTGCACCACCCCCGGCCGTTTTTTTACCGGAGCCGGTGCAGGCTTCACCACCGGAGTCGGTTTTTTTACCGGAGCCGGTGCAGGCTTGACTACTGGCGCGGGTTTAGCGGGCACTGCATCTTGTGCCGTGGCAGCAAAAACCACGCTGAACGACATAGCGAGTGCAATAATCTTGGTTATCTGCTTCATCATATGCTCCTCTACTCTTCCTGCCCTTGATACAAGCGATCAACAATAGCTCGCAAGAAGTGATACCAATCGGTGTCTTTAATACCACTCGACTGTATCCACGATGGAAACGCAGGATAGCTCAGTGCAATATCAATACGCTCAGCACTTTGTGACCAGCCATCAATGAAGTTCATTGCCCACGGGAAACCACGACTATTCACAAACTTTGAACTTGAGAATACAGCAGACGTATCATCTAACCGACCATACAATGTGGTATCAAACAGCTCAGTACCGCCATATTGTGGTAAATGCACTTGCCATTTCAGGCCAGGTTGAAAGCCGATATTCTCACCGTGATAGATACCGGGAGTAGCAAAAATAAACGGGTCATACGGTGCACTGCCTAAACGTGAACGATCAATCGGCTTTTCAAATTCAACGGCCAACTGATATTGGGTGTTAATATCTTCGCGGCAATCGGGTTTGGTCCGGAAGTACTCACATTTTGTGGGAACTGCATCTTTCAAATCATAGCTAAATACAAACACCGCCTCACGGTGGCTCGGGTCTAAGGCATACTTGTTAACTACCTCACCGTTTTTCATTAAAACGGCGGATTTAACTTCGCTCGCCTGAATTCCCGGGATACGCCATGCAAAGCCATTATGATAACCTGCACCTAATGATTGAACTTTTGCATCAATCATCAATTGCTTAAGTGCATTCACATTATTGGAGACTTCATGCATCTGGTAGGCAATTGCGACATCATTAAAGTCGTAATCACCCTGCTGAGGCCAGAGATCTTCAAACGCAACAGAAGCCCAGCGATTTTGCCCCGGATAGTAGCTATCGAACTGAATATCTGGGTTATCAATTTGAACCAATTGTTTAAAGCGTGTTGAGTCAACACTATAACTTGGGTTTTCCTCAGTACCCTGATTGCTGATACCTTTAACGGCTTCAATTGGGGTCAACACCATCTCAGCGATAACATCGTTAAAGTCGTGGTCACCGCCGGTACGAAATATGTCTTCAAAACCGATAATCAAACTTTTCCCAGGCTGGTTAAAAAGCACCACATTATGGAATTTCAGATCCGGTGTTGATTCGGTATTAAGTTGGCTAAGGTTATAAAAAGGCCCTTTATAACCGGCATTATTCGTAACCTTGCCATAACTGCCGCTCCAACCCCAGCCATTGGGCACAACAAACAGGCCAATACCCTGATCTGCGGTCAACTCAACACCTTTAAGATCTACGGTATCACCACTGACCATTTCACCATCAGGGGGTAATGAAGCATTGGGGAACACAATCACGTGATTTGCAACATCAGCGGCAGTTTTTGGTGGTTTATTCACATCGTAAATAAAATAACCTAGGCTGTTACGATAACCCGCCCCTTCACGCAAAAAGCGCAGCTTTACTGTTGCCACACCTTTGAAATCAGAGTCCATCTCAATTTTGGTGTAATCATTACTGGCAATATATTCAGGCTTAACTCGAATACCTTCCGGTAGCATAGAGTAGATATTTTTCAGGATCTGGTCTGAGGGCGGTTCATTAACTACCGCTTCCGGCTTCCCTTTCTGGCTGTAACCGACATCGGGGGCACCTGTCATCCAGCTAAACTCTACTGCACCGACCGATACTGTGAGCATCAGGCTTGACAGAGAGATCAGTGTACTGAGTGATCGCATCACACTACTCCTAATTTACATTACGTAACTTAAAGCGTAGACGAGGATCAACAACCTGCTTAAGTCTAAATCATCAATTTTTTCCAATATATAGCGTTTAATACTTAATGCATTGAGTATTCAGACTTATTTCTCTTAAGTAGTGACTATTTTCTATCCAGCACTCTATCCAACAATAATTTGATTCCTACGATTGCAGTATGCTGTTATCTCAGGTGAAATAGGCTCTTAGACCATACGTTCACACCATTATAACGGCTAACATGTTGCCACTATCGGCATGGCGTGAGCAATAAGGCATTATAAGATCATTTATTGAAGGGAAAGTTATGTCTAAACAAACCACAACTATTTATCACAACCCGGCCTGCGGCACATCACGCAACGTACTTGCAATGATCCAAAATGCCGGTATTGAACCCAATGTCATTCACTACCTTGAAACACCGCCTGATCGTGAAACGCTGCGCACTTTAATTGCCGATATCGGGCTGGGTATTCGCCCTGTTTTACGGCAAAAGTGTGCACCTTATACCGATCTGAATCTCGATGATGCCGCGTGGAGCGATGAGCAACTGTTTGAATTTATGCTGCAACACCCTATTTTGATGAATCGGCCCATTGTGGTTACTGAGCGCGGAACAAAATTATGCCGCCCATCAGAAGTGGTATTAGAT
>CAMTGL010000289.1 GCA_947071955.1 uncultured Plesiomonas sp. | reverse complement strand
CGCTGAATAAGCATAAACCCCGCCACGGCGGGGTTTATTTTTTGAGTAAATCAGCCAGATCACTGCGAGCGGCCATAATCTGACTTTCATAACGATTTTTACTCACGGACTCTTCAAGTAAATGGGTAATAGTGCCTGATAGGGTCATGCCCAATAATTCTGCGCGTTGCGACAATTTTTCCCATACTAGATACTCAAGATCGATCGATTTTTTTCGAGTATGCTCTTTTTCTGCATTAAAATAGCGTTTACGTGTTGCACGCACAACCTGCTTTAGCTTGGTGTCATAGGCAGCATGCAGGTTTGCTTGTATCCATGTATTGATCTGTTCTGGTTGATGCTCGGCTTGCAGCAGCAACTCATATAACGCATTCATTTCGCTCAATTCGGTATAACGTGTTACATTTTCCCCTGCGCGCATTTTTTTGACTAAATACGCCCATTTCCAGCCACTCTCTAAATTTTCAAGTTGCTGATATTTCATCTTTAAATCCTCAATCAGAGGTGTATTCTTCACGATACTGAATGATAACAAAAGCAAACACAGTCTGCTTACACTCTCTGGCAGTTACGGGCGCTAAATTTGTTATAATCCTACTTCTTATTCACTATGCAGTATACGAACTTGACTAAACACGAACTTGAATGGCAGCAGCTTTTGCCTGATACCCAACAATATGAGCCATTATTTGCTCTTTCAGATGAGCAATCACCTCATAGCTTTTTAGATATGCAGCCAAGACTTGCGGATACGCTTGATCGCTTTTGTCGGATCACGCACCAGCCCTCATTTTTGTTAGTTAAAGGCAAAGAGAATCAACGTTATCTTTCGTTGATCGCTGAAGCTGTGAGCGAACGCCTCCCTCCGCTAGAGGAAGTCACCGGAGTCAGCTACCGTTTTGATAGCAAAACGAACAAAATGCTGATGACACCCGCTATTCACGCCAATGATAATTTTGCGGCCAAAACTGTCTGTGCATTCGATGAGTGGCTGAGTTGGGATCAACTCTTTGGTTGTGTACGTGAACGCGGTGAAACTATCACCGTTGAGCCGGGTTTAATCCATCAGGCAAACGGGGGCGTTCTTGTTCTGCCATTACGTACGTTGTTAGTACAACCGGCGTACTGGTTTCAGTTGCGAAAAACATTGCTGAGTATAACATTTCACTGGTGTTCGCCTGAAGAGTCTAAATCTCTTCCTGTTGCTATGCCGCCAATGCCGCTCGATATTCGGGTGATATTACTCGGTGATCGTTTCAGTTTGGCGGAGTTCGGCGAACTTGAGCCCGATCTTGATACACTCTCTATGTACACTGAAATTGAAGACAATATTGCCATTACCGATGATACCGCCCTTTCTTCATGGGTTGGGTATGTCAACAGTATGTGTAATGATCTGAATTTGCCAACACTCACCCCAAAAGCATGGCCGGTACTGTTCCATGCTGGTTCACGTGAAGTGGACGATCAAATGCGTTTGCCACTCTGCCCACTGTGGTTAGAGAGCTTACTGGTAGAGGCAGCCATTGAATCTGATGATGAGCCTATTACCGATGAGCACCTAAGTGATGCGATTCATGCCCGTAAAGACCGAGCTAACTATTTGCCGGAACGCGCTATGGATGATATTCATCGCGGACAGGTGTTTATTGATACAGAAGGCGCACAAATTGGTCAGGTCAACGGTTTGTCTGTGCTTGAATATCCGGGCCATCCGTTTGCCTTTGGTGAGCCTTCACGTATCAGTTGTGTTGTACATTTAGGCGATGGTGATATTGCCGATGTTGAGCGTAAAGTAGAGCTCGGTGGGAATATCCATGCCAAAGGCATGCTAATTATGCAGGCATACCTGTCATCCGAGCTAGCATTGGAGCAGCAACTACCCTTCTCTGCCTCATTAGTGTTTGAGCAGTCATACGGTGAGGTTGACGGTGACAGCGCCTCTCTGGCCGAACTGTGTGCATTAGTTAGCTCTTTATCTTTAAAACCAGTCAGCCAGTCTATTGCAATAACAGGTGCCGTTGACCAGTTTGGTCGGGTACAGGCTGTTGGCGGTATCAATGAAAAAATTGAAGGTTTTTTTGCTGTCTGTGAAAAGCGCGGCCTAACCGGTGAACAAGGTATTATTTTACCTGAAAGTAACTTGCGTCATTTGTGCCTTTCTGATGAAGTTGTTGAGGCAGTAAAAGAGGGTGCATTCCATCTGTATGCGGTAGAGCACGCTTCTGAAGCCTTATCCCTGCTAACCGGTGTACCGTTTGACACTGAAGATGAAGAGAAAGAGTCGTTACTGAATCTCATCCAGTTGCGGATAGATCAGGTTAATTTACCACCGTTAAGGCCGTTACCGTTCTTTTTACGCTGGCTCAACTGGTTTAACCACAGCTGATCGGACTTGTTCAGCGTACAAGTGTTAGCTAAGTTAGGGGCAGAATTCACTGACAAACAAAATGAATACCATGCTTATGAAACGTTTTTCGTACTCAAAGGAAGATTTACTGGCCTCTAGCCGTGGTGAGTTGTTTGGTGAAACTGGTCCACAGTTGCCAGCACCTAGTATGTTGATGATGGATCGCATCGTCAACGTATCTGAAACGTTGACGATGCGATCCATCATCAACATACTAGGTCGG
>CAMTGL010000288.1 GCA_947071955.1 uncultured Plesiomonas sp. | reverse complement strand
CTGTGGTACGGTGCTGGCAGCGGTGATGCAGGACTTCTCATCACTGGCGGCACACGATATCTACAGCTGGCCGTTTTGAAATGGCAAAAGTAGCACGCGACTTATTCTGTGAGCAGCGTGATGCTGATCCGGCGCGTTTGTTCGGTGATGCGTTTGCGTTTATCTGATGAGTGGTGATGGGTTTGCTGTAAAGGTGGGCTATTACATCAGTCATACATCCGTCATCTTAATAGATATCGTGTGATTGCAGATTACAGATTGCCGTACGCCATTGTATCGTGCGATTTTAAGCAAAAAAAACCGTCTTCAGTGTATCGTGAAGACGGTTTTTTTATGCACGCAGTTTAGCGCTATCAGAAAGAATTACTCTAAGGTAGCAAGACCTTTACGGCGCATTTCACCGGCATCTTGTGCCATACCGAGCTTATCCATGACATTGGCCAGCAATGCATAATCACTGGCTACCGGTTCAGCGGCCAGCGCTTTTTTCAGCGAGGATTCTGCTTGCTGATACTCACCCTGTGCAACCTGAATATGGCCGAGGGTGCGGTTGATTAGCGCATCATCCGGCTGTTTTTTCAGCAGGTGCTGTAACACTTTTTCGACTGCCGCCGGATCGCTCGGGTGCAGTTTGCTGATAGTTTTCAGCAACTGTGGGTGTGCCTGCTTATGCAGCCCGTCGAGGATAACGGCTTGCGCGTGGTAGTGATCATCACACTCAATCAAATGACCCGCCAGCAGTGCCAGTGTATCGGGATTGGTACGACGCTTACGCGGCTGATTACGCAGCCAGCCCATCAATCCTTCGCTGCCGTTTTCATGCATTGCTTTACTCATCAGGCCATTTTCAGCCTCAAGGGTAATTTGCGTCAGTTCATCTTCGCTGAACAGGTTGGATTTGGTCAGCTGCGGCAGCAGATCAAGCAGAGCGGCATAGGCACCGGCCTGTGAATAGGTTTGCTGTGCTAAACGCAAAACCTGCGGATGGCGTGGGGCGACTGCCAGCAGGTTATCGACACCGTGGCGGGCAGCATGGATCTCACCTTGTGCTAGTTGCAGACGCACACGGGTGATATCAACCGGCAGAGTATCGCTACCGGCTAGCTCGGCGGCCCGGTGCAGATACTGGTTGCAGTTGAGGTTATCGCCACGCTGCTGCGCAGCTTCAGCAGCCATCAGCAGGTTAACAACCGGTTGGTCGGCATGCTCGGCACTTTTTGCCATCAGGCGCTCGGCCTGCTGGTAATCGCCTTCAGTTAGCTTGAGTAGGCCGGCAATGGTCTGTTTACGGGCGCGATTACGTTTACGGCGGGCAAACCAGCCTTGTGTTGATGAACCAAAGCGCACTATGCGGCGTAATACGGTATCAAGGATAAACAGGGCAGCGAGCGTTAAGATCACTAAAATGATCATGCTCGTTAGGCTCATCTCAACCGTATAAGGGCCTGCAACAATCAGAACATAGCCTTGATGACCGGCAAATTGTGGCCCGATAATCAGGCCGCCGATAATAATGGCTAACAGTATAAATATCCGCGTCATAACGGCTCCCAGTTAGTTAAGTACCGGTGCAGCCGGTGCGGCGGCAGGGACACTGGTGGCAGGTGCTGCCGGAGTTTGGCCTACGGAAGGCTGAGCCAGCAGGTTGCGTACGCGCGTTTGCAGAGCATCATCGATCAACGGCTGGCTCTTTAAGCTTTGCGGCAGATCGACATAAATAGACTCTTCACTCAGGCTGCCAATTTCATTTAAAAATGCCTGTGTGCTGCTGTCTTGCATATCAAAGTAGGAGCGCACCCATGTATCGACTTTTTCCAACGATTGCTTATACAGCTCGTTTTGATGGCGCGGAATGGCCATCGCTGCCATTTGCAGACGTTGGCGGATGTTTTCGCGCAAATAGTAGTCTTGGTTCGGGGCGAGCAGCGGTTCAACGGCACCGTCGCGGCGACGAACGGTGATGAAGTCATCCACAAAGCTATCCCAGCTCTTGATCAGGTTGGATTTCCAGTCACGAATAGAGTGGCTTAGACCCAGATCATCGGTAGCACCCTCTGCCGGCGGCAGTTGGGTATCGGCTAGTTTCAGGTTATCGACCTGATTGGCCAGGCTGGTGATGCTGAGAATTAACCCATCGGTATCGATTGTGGTGATGGCTGAGAGGGTTGAAATATCATCAGCCAGTGCCTGACGAATCGGCAGCAGGCTAGGATCGTTCATCTGAGCCACACTCAGGTCGGCACTTTTGAGTAGTGCTCCGGCAGAGGTGATGTCTTGCTCCATCCACAGTTTCCGGCCGGCATTTTTGGCCAGATAGTCAGCTTCCGCCAGTAACCAATCATTCGAGCGGCGGCCAGCCACTTCGGTCAGTTGACGCTGTAGGGTCTGGATCTGCTCTTCTTGTTCGGCTTGGGTCTGCTTGGCGCGCGCAAGAGTTTGGTTGATGTCACTGCTCATTTCGCTGGCCAGTTTTTTCTGGTTAGCCAGTGATTCAGTCAGGGCATTGGTCAAGGTATCGACCTTCTGCTGCATCAGTGCCAGCTCACCGTTTTGAGTCCCACTCTGCTGGTGGCCGTGGGAGTACACTCCGCCGCCTCCGGCGCGCACCAGTGCTATGGCGATAGCCCCAAGTGGCTGC
>CAMTGL010000287.1 GCA_947071955.1 uncultured Plesiomonas sp. | reverse complement strand
GCTGGCTGCTGCTTGCTAACATACTCATTGTTGTTTTGGACGAATGTTTTTTCAATCGTAGTCCAAGGGCGGTTATTGAGATAGGTAACGCGAGTTTGTTTATAAATATCAATTGCTGCCAGACGAGCTTCACTTATAGAGAGGTTATTGCGGCTGTGGCGTTTTAAATCATTGGCAAGATGGCTAATAACGATATTTTCCATTTTCCTTGCCCTGTAAACATCTTTGTGCGACGCCGGCATGTCGCAATTCACACCTGCGATGTCAGGGAGTTTGATTGTGTTTTTAATCTGGTTTAAAGCTGGGTTGGTGCTGCCAAGGGCCATCTCAGCAATGTCAATAATTTGATTTTTGAAGTTAAGAATATCACCTAAAGAGTATGTCTCACCTCTATTTTGCTTAACTTTATTTTTGACATCTACGCCAGAATGTTGTTTTTTTTCGGTAAACAGAACTTCAGATTTTGAAGGCGGGAGTCCGCTATCTGGTCTAATACTACTGAAATTTAAGATGATAATGTTTTTATTTTTTTTATCCGCACAGCTGTCAGGTAAAGAAAATTCTTTTATTTTGCTAAAATAATTAAACCTAATATAACTAGTCATTGTAACCCATATCTTTTAAAGGGAGATGGGAAGCCTACCGTTTATAATTGTAAAAGAATGTTAAAAAACGCTCACACATTTAATCTAGTGGTAATCAAGTAAATTACTTATTTATAGATAAAATTGCTGTTGCAGAAAAAAACGGGCAGCATAATCGGCTGCCCGTAATGGTCTTTATTGTACGAGGCGGGGATTACAGATTACGCAGCACGCGTTGCAGCAGGCGTATGCGTGGCAGGATAGAGTCCAGCTCAAGGTACTCGTCTGCACTGTGGAAACCCGCACCAACAGGGCCAAAGCCATCTAGAGACGGGATACCCAGTGATGCGGTGAGGTTAGCATCAGAGCCGCCGCCTACCGCTTTCCAGCTGATAGCGATGTTCTCTTCTGCGCCACAGCGCTCAACAAGGGCCATTAGCTGCTCGGTCTCAGCAGACGGAGTCATGGCTGGTTTGTGCGCTTCGCGTTCGATAGCGATGTTTACGCCATCAATGAACGGGCTGCTTTGCAACGTTATCAGCTCGTTGTGTACATCGGCGTATTCGGCGTTATCCCAAAAGCGAATATCAACCAGCAGTTCAGCATGATCAGGCACGATGTTTGCGCCGTTTCCGCCTTTGACGATGCCAACATTGAGCGTTGTGCCGGATTCAAAGTTAGTCAGATCATTCATGGCAATGATCCAATGCGCCATTTCACTGATGGATGAACGGCCATTTTCCGGCTCATTACCGGCATGAGCCGCTTTGCCGCTGAAGGTCATTTTATAGCGAGCCATGCCCTTACGCGCTTTTACCAGCGAGCCATCGGCACGTGCTGCTTCGGCAACCAGTACACATTTGCCTTTTTTAGCCAGTGATGCGATCCACTCGTGCGAGTGAATTGAGCCGATCTCTTCGTCAGGGTTCATGATCACGCAGATAGAGAGGCGGTTTAACGTCTCCTGATCTAAATTGCGCAGTGCCCAGACGATATTGAGTAAACCTGATTTCATGTCGGAAACACCCGGACCGTACGCACGCTGCGCATCGGTGCTCATCGGGCGTTCGGCTGCGGTGCCGACTGGAAACACGGTATCCATGTGGCCAATCAGTACCACATCAAACTGGTCAGCGTCTGGTTTGTTCATGGCAACGACACCTGGGCCAGCTTGTGTGCCCAGATTAACCACTTCGGTTTTCCAACCCAGATCGCGGTATTTTTGCGCCATAATATCGGCAATAACGGCGACGCCTTCGACGGTACTGGTTCCACAATCAACGTTAATCAGTGGCGTGAGTTCTGCTAAATAGGCTTCTAGTTGCATTGGTGTTGTCCTCAACTTCTATCGCGATTCAGATAATGACACGCATCAGCAGCATTGCACCGAACGCATTCAGTACGGAAATACCGATCATGACAGGGATAAGCTTGGCGCGAGTGCCGATAACGCCCAGAATACGGCCGGCGTACTGCACTTGTGAGCCCATCAGATAAATGGCAGGGGCTAAAATGGCCAGATGCTCTCCGGTTAGTGTGCCGTCAGTGAACAGGCTTACGGCAACACCCACACCGCCACCCATTGACATCCAACCACCCAGTAATACGGCAGCCGCTTCACCCGGCAGGCCAAATAGGCCCATCACAGGTTCAAAAATAGTGGCCATCAGCTCCAGCGCACCGGAGATTTTCAGCACTTTGATGATGACAAAGGCCATCAAAATATTAGGAACGGTGCTGGTGGTGGCAATGTTCCAGCCTTTACGTGCACCGGCAACGAAGATATCGGTGATCATCGGTTTAGTTTGTGTGCTCATCGGTTAATCCTTCTTGTAATCGGCCAGTGATTTATGCGTGTGGAGTTGCTGAAGGGGTCTGTTGTGCTTGATCGCCGCTCCCTTCGGTTGCTCTTAGGTACAGACGGAACAGGTTCGCACCCACAATTTTCATCACAAACATCACCGCGACACAGGTACCGATAGAGGCTGGAACGGCTAAATTGCCATCGCTGCCTGCGAGTGTGAACAGCACCGCACCGGAAGAGAAGCAGTTACCCAGCATTG
>CAMTGL010000286.1 GCA_947071955.1 uncultured Plesiomonas sp. | reverse complement strand
GCCCAATACCCTGACGCTGGACAGTATGGGCAAACAGATCCGGCTGCCGAATACTGACAATTCCAGTATCAGGTTTGAAGACAGCGGCAACCAAACCTGCTTTACGCCCACGTTTGATCTGTATGGCAGCGATAATCAGGAAATAGGCGACTACACCGATGTCATCACCTACGAGATCGTGACCAAGAGTTAATCTCTTCTGTCATTTTCAACATCCAGGAAATACCTGTACGAAAAGCGGTTGTGTCGCGTTAACGGCGTACATTTCCGGGCTGGCTGAACCCAGCGATAATTTAATGCGCCGTTCGTTATACCACCTGATGTATAGGTGAATGTGTGATCATATTCAGGCCCCAAACAGTGAGAATTAAGTGGTTATCGTTTAAGCGGAAAGAGGCGGGGCACCCACCCGCTTATACTGATATCTCACAGTGTCAGCACGCCATCTACCTTTGATTTATGGGTGAAATAATTGTCTGGGAATGATGATTTTGATGGCGGAGTACATGATAAAAATGGCCTGAGGTACCCGTGATTTGCATGTTTTTTTAAGCCGTACTCACTGAAAGCCAACACCAAATCACATCAAAGATAAACACTCGGCAAATGTAGGTTGTTCACGCCCCGTTCTCGCAGTAATTGAGCAAAGTGCTCGACATCTATTTTTTCAGCTGTCGGCCAGTGTGAGGCATCACCTGTCACACCATGGGTTTGAAAGGCATTGATCTTAATTCTCACAGTGTCGGGGAGCGTGATTAAAAATGCTGATAATTCATCAATATGCGCCAGATAGTCCGTGTGTTCTGGAATATATAATAGCCGCACTTCGTACAGTTTATTCGCGGTTGCTAATAACCGGATGCTGTCGATAACCCGTTGGTTATCGCGACCCGTTAAGATGAGTGCTCGTTGCGGACGCCACGCTTTTAAATCAATCATCATGCCATCTGCATAAGGCAAAACTTTGTGCCAACCGGTTTCAGAGAGATAGCCATTGCTGTCGATGAAACAGGTTAAATGGCATAGGTCTGTAGACTGCTTTATTGCAGAAAAAAGCGCGCTAATAAACGGTAATTGCAGCGTCGCTTCACCACCGCTGATCGTGATACCGTTTAAAAAAGCCACATAATGGCGGATTATCGCCAACACAGTATCGACGCTGTAATGCAGTGTCATCGGGCTGGCGTTTTTAGTACAGGTTTGTAGGCATGTATCACACTGCTGACAGTACTCTTTTGCCCACACAACCTTGCCATCATCAGAGAATGACAATGCCCCGTGGGGACAGGTGACAACACAGTCCCCACAATCATCGCACAACCGCATGGTATAGGGGTTGTGGCAATTCTGGCACCACAAATTACACCCTTGTAAAAAGAGCACTAACCGGTTGCCGGGGCCGTCCACACAGGAAAACGGTAGGATTTTATTTATCGTAGCGCATCGATTGTTCACGACTGATAACCCGTGGCTGACGACCCAAAATATTGCAGTTTGCGGCGGCTTCATCCCCTAACCATGTGGTGTTAATCCGCGAACCCGCTTCTTTGAATTTCTGAATATCTGACAACCGCACCATATATCCCGTTACGCGCACCAAATCGTTACTCGCGACGTTCGCTGTAAATTCGCGCATGCCTTGGCTAAATGCACCTTTGCACAATTGCAGCATCGCCAGCGGATTCTGTTTGATAGTTTCGTCTACGGTAAGAATGTCACTGATCCCGGAGGTGTAATAACGGTGATGCGGTGCCACCGCCATAATATGTGAAACAGGATCCGGCTCTTCGCCATAAGGAAGGCGCACACCCGGCGTAGTCTCTTTGTCTGAACTAATGCCCGATTGAGCATGTAACATGGCGCGGTGATGTAAGCCGTATTTCACGGGCGTGCTTATCACATAGTCATCCAACTGCGCACTGATCTGATACGCCAACGCTAGCGCCGGTGATCCCGGCTCATAACTCGCCTCAATGCCGTCTTTTTCCATTAGAATATTCACCGCTTCGGCCATGCCATAAATACCAAACATCGGGGCGAAACGTTCGGGTTTGATCAGCCCTTCTTGCACGAGAAAACTGGTTTGGAAGAACTGAGAATCTTCATACAAAAATTCGGTTCTGCGCTCAATGAGTTCCATTTGGATCCCACAGTATTTAGGTAGCTGGTGTGATAGAAAATCATCCGCGCATTCACTGCGTAGTGCCACTTCGCGTAAATTAATGCGCGATAACGTACTGCCACCACCCGCTATCGGCAATGAGTTATAACAACTCACCACGCCGTAACCGATATCATCAAATGCCGCTGAATGAACAATATCATTCGCAATATGTGGTTTGCTGCATTCACAGATGTTTTCTATTACCTGTAAAAATAAGGATCCCGGCGTGCGCTCAGGGTGATACATAAAGGTCAGGTTCGGAGCAACCTGTTTCAATTCGGCATCGATGCGTAAAATCAGGCGGCAGATAATATTGTCATCAGGCCCAATGTTGGCGTGCATAAAGGCATCGGGCAAAGTTCTGTCGAGCATGATCCAAAAACGTTTTAGTTTCTGATAAAGCTGCTCTTCGCTGTAACCTTCGGTATACGGCATCAATAAACGGTCGAGATACCCCAAGAAGACCGGTAAGCCCGTCACTGATGGTACGTGGTGATACAG
>CAMTGL010000285.1 GCA_947071955.1 uncultured Plesiomonas sp. | reverse complement strand
GAGGGCGTATGAGTGATGTGAGTCCGAGTTGGATGCAGCTGCTCCGGGATGGGCAAACGTACATGAAGTCGTGGCCAGCAGAGAAGCGTTTGGCGATGATTTTCCCCGAGCCCCGCATAATCAAAACAACGAAGTTTGCACAACGTTTTATGCCGGCATTGGCGGTGTTCAGTGTGGCATGGCAGATGTCTGTTGGTGGTGGTGACAATATGGCGGTTGCTGTGATCGTGGCTCTGTTTTCGCTCAGTTTGCCGTTGCAAGGCTTGTGGTGGTTAGGGAAACGGGCAAATACACGTTTGCCGCCTTCTTTGACCCAGTGGTATAGGGATATCTACCATAAAATGCAAGCGGGTGGGATGGCGCTGTTACCAGTAGCCAGTAACCCTCGTTACCAGGAGTTGGCTGAGTTGCTCAATCGTGCGTTGAAAAAACCGGAATGGCAGATTTTAGATGAGCTGTAGCTGATTCGCTGTAACTACGCTGTTGCAACTAGGCTAAGGCATATATTGCAGTACTGAGGTGTATACTAAGGCGTGGTGTTGTATATCACAGGCTTACTGGGTCTGATTGTCGGACAGTAGGCCTGTGTTGTTTTTAGTTTTTATCCTTCCCTTTAAATAAAGTCTTTTTATTTTTTGATCTGAATCACAATGAATGTTTTGTTTTGCGACTGGCTGTGAAACAAAACGTGTTTAAAATCAAAAAATCGATGTTATGACCATGCTACTTTATGACAACTTTATGGATGAAATGTTTTTCACGACTACAGTGTTAGTTTATTAAACTGAAACGATACAGCTTATTCAGGATGGGTGATTTTTGCGTGTAAAACGTGAAAATACGGTGGCTGATATTATTTGAGCCGATATAAAGGCAATACACTGTTGTGGTGAAAAACTTTTATTTTTCTTATGCGGAGAGCAAACCATGGAAATGACGAACGCCCAGCGTCTGATTTTATCGAACCAGTATAATTTGATGGCGATGATGGATCCGAATAATGCCGCGCGTTATCGCCGTTTGCAGACAATTGTTGAGTGTGGTTATGGTTTGCAGTTGCGGGAGTTGGATCGTCATTTTGGTGATCTGAGCGAAGAGGATTGCCGCACGATTATTGATGCAATGGAGATGTACCACGCTCTGCAGGTGTCATTTAATAATTTGAGTGCTGATATTCAGCAGCCGATTGATTCACGCCGTTTAAGTTTTTTAGGGTTTGATGCGGCCACAGAGCCACATTTACTGGGATATGTTCGCTTTCTGGTAGAAACGGAAGGGCGTTACCCGCAGTTTGATGCGTCTGTACATGGGTTTAATGCTCAGATGCCGATGTGGGATAAATATCAGCGTATGTTGAACGTATGGCATGCGTGCCCGCGCCAGTATCACTTGTGTGCCGCTGAAATTGCACAGGTGCTGAATGCGTAACGCATTCGATATTATTTAAGTGTTACTGTAGATAATAAAAAGCCCTCAGGCTATTGCCGAGGGCTTTTTTGTGTCTGTTTTTTATGTTCACAGACCCTGCACGTGGTTTAAAACGCACAGGGCTTTAGGTGGTTTATACGATGGCTTGCGCAAAGCGTTGTGTGATAAGTTGCGGGCGAGTAATGGCGCTGCCGACAACCACGGCATAACAGCCAAGTTCCATGCAGCGTTTTGCCATTTCAGGCGTTTCTACATTACCTTCTGCAATCACGGGAATATTGACATTGGCCAGTACATCTTTCAAAAACACATAATCGTTGTGATACAGTTTGTGGGTCTGGGTGTATTCGGTGTAACCGTGCAGTGTGGTTGATACACAGTCAAAGCCCAGTTGTTCGGCAATTTTTGCCTCTTCGAGCGTTGAGATATCGGCCATCAGCGCAACATCAGGGTATTTACTGCGAATTTTAGTCACCAATTCAGCCAGTGTTTCACCCTGAGGGCGAGGATTGATGGTGGCATCGAGCGCGATCATTTCTGGATGAACGGTCATCAGTTCATCCACTTCCTGCAATGTTGCGGTGATATACACGTTACTGTTGGCGTAATCGCGCTTGATGATACCGATAATCGGCAGATCAACATGCTGCTTGATGGCGGCAATATCTTTTGCACTGTTGGCGCGAATACCCACAGCGCCACCTTGTGCTGCGGCAACGGCCATTCTGGCCATAATGAAATCACTGTGCAGTGGCTCATCGTCGAGTGCCTGACAGGAAACAACCAGCCCTTTGTGGATTTTCTTGAACAGATTCGCTGTCATAAGCCTAATACTTCCTCTATTTCATTTTTAATGATCGTAACATGCGGGCCATAAATAATTTGTACCCCGTTACCTTTCATCACGATAGCGCGTGATTGTGTTGATTTAATCAGCTCTTGGTTGACTTGTTCACTGTCATTAACTGAGATCCGCAATCGGGTGGCGCAGCAATCGACATCTTTGATGTTGGATTTACCGCCTAGCCCGTCAATGATCCGTTGTGCTCGCTCTGTACCTGAGATGGCTTCTGCGACAGGCTCTGCTTCCACAGCCTCTTTTTCACGCCCCGGGGTATTTAGCCCTAATTTGGTGATCAGGATCCGGAAGGTAAAGTAATACAAGAAAAACCACACCGTACCGATGACTGGAACGAACATCCAGTTTGTTTTGGTTTCACCTTGTAAGATGCCGAACAGAACAAAGT
>CAMTGL010000284.1 GCA_947071955.1 uncultured Plesiomonas sp. | reverse complement strand
CAGCATATCGGCCACCGAGCGCGGAAAGACCACTGCTTGCGGAAGTTGTTGATACACCCTGTTATCCGTTGCCATACTTAGGCGCGCAGCATAAGTATGCTCTGCATCCCCCGTAAAGCCATGGGCTTTTAGCGCATCAAGAAAAGCGTGCGTGACCGGCGCTACGCCCGGCACATGTGATAAACGCGGAATCATCATTGTTATCCCTTACAACATTGCGTCCTCATGCTTTGATAGTGGTCTACACCTACCCCTGAAAAAGCCATGCCTACTGTATTTATCTAATCTACTGTTTTACTGCACGTATGTCTTGTCTAACACAAGTAGCGGGAGATTTTTTGCAACCAGATCACCGGCGACGACACAAACCTGCGATTACACAGATGCTATTACACAAAGCAGTGCAACCGATCAGTCTCTTTTTATCCACCCTATTTATACTTGCTGATAATTTGCACAACCCATCGCCAATTTTCGCTAATTCCTAAAATTATTTTTCTATATGCCATTTTATCGGCTCTGAATCGGCCCTACCTGTTTGCAGCCTGCCTAAATTTCGTTATTGTGTCTAGGTGAGTCTCTTCACAGCCCGTCTGTATGAAGTTACCAAGAGAATATAATGCCTATTAGAACTGATGAGTTGCGCACTGCACGCATTGACACTCTGGTCACGCCTGATGAATTGGCAGCGGAATATCCGCTTGATGATCAGATAGCCAATACCGTGATGAGTGCCCGTAAAACAATAGAAAATATCTTAAGTGGGATAGATCCGCGTTTGCTGGTGATCGTCGGCCCCTGTTCGGTACACGATCCAAAAGCGGCCGTTGACTATGCACAGCGGTTGTATGCCCTGCACCAGCAGTATCATGATCGCCTGTTCATTGTTATGCGCACCTATTTTGAAAAGCCGCGTACGGTTGTCGGCTGGAAAGGGTTAATTTCAGACCCCTATCTTGATGGCAGTTTTCAGGTCAATCAGGGTATCAAAATGGCACGTAAGCTGTTGCTCGATATCAATAAGATTGGTCAGCCAACAGCCACTGAGTTTTTGGATATGGTCACAGGCCAATATTTGCCGATCTGATCAGTTGGGGCGCAATTGGTGCCCGTACCACAGAAAGCCAGATCCACCGTGAAATGGCCTCTGCACTGTCGTGTCCGGTTGGCTTTAAAAATGGGACTGATGGGAATGTGCGTATCGCCATTGATGCCATTCGTGCATCAAGTGCATCGCACATGTTTTTATCGCCCGATAAACACGGCAAGATGACCGTTTACCGCACCTCGGGTAACCCTTACGGACATATCATTTTACGCGGCGGAAAAGACCCCAATTATCAGGCAAAATATGTCTCGCAAGCCTGTGATCGCTTGCGTGAGTTTGATCTGGCAGAACATCTGGTGGTTGATTTTAGCCACGGCAATTGCCAGAAGCTTCACCGCCGTCAGCTTGATGTGTGCGATAACATTTGCGCACAAATTGAAGCCGGTTCTCGTGCGGTTGCGGGGATCATGGCCGAAAGCTTTTTGGTGGAAGGAAGCCAAAAAGTGGTTAATGGTCAGGCCGCGGTGTATGGCCAGTCAATCACTGATCCGTGCCTGAGCTGGGCGGATACAGAAACTCTGCTCGAAAAACTCGCGACTGCAGTAGCCAGCCGCTTTTAGCACTCATAAAAAACTCCCCGTTATGGGGAGTTTTTTAATCACGATATTCCGTAGCAGACATTTAATAACCGGCGTTTAAACACTGATTTTAAATTCTCGCACACTAAACAGCTCGTGCAGATTTTCCTTTTTTCAATTTGCCCATAACGTGCATTTCGCAACGCTTACAATCAAATTTCAAACGAAACGTATCGTTACCCATATCCAGTACCAACGGATCCGGTTTCAACCCTTTCACCTCTTTTGGGCACATGTTCTGGGTATAACGTAAGCAGTGTTTGGTGATCATCAGGGAAACTTCATCATCTTCCTGATTCAGCTCATAAGCCGGTGCAACCTCGTTCACACCGTGATCACGGTAAAAGGCTTCTGCCGCTTTATTGTAGACATTCCCTAAATAACTCAAGGTATCTTGCGGGAAGGTGGCATTTTCCTCTGCCGTATGGCGCAGCGGGCGCTGATACCCTTGTGTACGGGCATGCTCAAGTTTTTCGCACGCCTCGCGCCGTAAGGTGTTGAGTGCAGACACAGGGATAAACCACGCCTGTGACAACGTCACCTCTATCTTGCGCAAGTAAAATAGCGTATTACCAAGTTTGCCTAGCTGATCGCGTACCGTTTGATAAGCACGCTCAGGGTTATTGGCGACCGACTTTTCTGCCTCGAGCATCACCTCAACCGCAAAACCCTGCTCATCTTGCATCGTCAGGCAAAAGCCCTGCTCTGTTTCGGTAAAACTGAGATCAGCGGCAATCTGACGGGCCGCTGACTCTTTATCCAACACACCATCAAACTGCTGATCATGGTTGCGATAAATCACGGTATTCACGGTTAATCCGCGCACTGGCTCGGCAGTAAACAAGCGATGCCCATCGGCCCGATTGATCCGCAACCCACTTAGCTCATTACGCGCGGTGAAATAGCACAACCCATCACCGTTATTAAAGGTTGTCTGGCTGCTGACTTCAAACCAGTTAGGCCCAACTCGGGTCACTTTTCCGGCCTCTTCGCCAATA
>CAMTGL010000283.1 GCA_947071955.1 uncultured Plesiomonas sp. | reverse complement strand
TGCACCTGACAGCGTCAGGATGCCGTTGATCATGCCCCCCCAAGACGGAACAAACAGGATGACTGACATCACCATACCTAAAGATTGTGTCCAATCTGGCAGTGCGGTGTAGTGCAGGTGGTGTGGACCCGCCCAGATATAGAGGGAGATCAGTGCCCAAAAGTGCACAATGGATAAACGATAGGAGTAAACCGGCCGGCCAGCTTGTTTGGGTACAAAGTAATACATCATGCCCAAGAAACCGGCAGTCAGCAGAAAACCTACGGCATTGTGTCCGTACCACCACTGTACCATCGCATCAACAGCACCGGAATAGAGTGAGTATGATTTAGTGAGCGTAAGCGGTACAGCCATGCTGTTTACAATGTGTAATACAGCAACGGTAATAATAAAGGCCCCAAAAAACCAGTTTGCTACATAAATGTGCGAGGTTTTGCGTTTGGCGATTGTACCAAAAAAGCAGATAGCGTAAGCGATCCAGACTATCGTAATTAAGATATCGATAGGCCATTCTAACTCTGCATACTCTTTTGAGGTGGTGTAGCCCAGAGGCAGTGAAATTGCTGCACTGACAATCACCAGTTGCCAACCCCAAAAAACAAACTGCGCCAGTTTCGGGCTAAAAAGAACCGTTTGTGTGGTGCGTTGTACAACATAAAAAGAGGTTGTCATAAGTGCCGATGTACCGAAGGCAAAAATGACAGCATTGGTATGCAGTGGGCGTAAATGGCTATAGGTTAGCCACGGGGTTTCGAAATTGAGTTGGGGCCAAATAAGCTGTGCTGCAATTAATACACCTACAGACATACCCACAATACCCCAGACAATTGTCATCAGGGCGAATTGGCGCACGACTGTATAGTTGTAGGTTTGCTCAAGCGTATTCATCTGTTGAGTCATGATGACGTGCTTCCGCTGTTGTCGCTGTCAACTACACTAATGTTTCCCTGTGCAGGAACATCTCTCTTTTATATGCCATGTACTTTTGCTAATTGCTTTAAAACGTGGCATTTTTCGATTCTGATTCTACTTTAGCTGCCGGTAAAGCGCAGCAAAAAAAACACACATTTGTTACGGTGAAATAACAATTTTGTGTGTCTTGTAACGCTGACTTTTGGTTTTGTGTGAAATTTGTGCGATAACAGACAACGAGAGAGGGCCTTGTGGCGGCAGAAAAATTAACCCGTGCGCGTTTTATCCAAATTGTACTGGTAATGATCTTTTTTCTTGGATTATTTGTGTGGCGAACATTTGATCATTCGGCAGGAAAAAACGTGACACCTGCACCAGTGCAGTGCTCTTTGAATGCAGGGGAGTGCTTGTTGGAGGAAAACACGACTTTATCGAAGACGGATAAGGTTGATATCGCTAAGGTGGTATTGACCCCGTTGCCACCGAAAGCTGAACACTCGTTACAATTGGTAATCACGGGGGTTGCTAAAGATACCATGATATCTGCCCGTGTAGAGGGAAGGGATATGTTTATGGGAGAAATCCCGGTGCTGTTTTCGTTTAAAAATGGCCGTTGGATAGGTGATTTTACGGTGGGGTCGTGCACCAGTAAGCAGATGGTGTGGCTGGTCAATATTATGCAAAATGATAAGCTATCAACAGTCTCTTTTACCGTGACAAAAGCATAGCTAAAACCTAACTAAAACAAAGAGTAACAAAAAATAAAAGTGTGAAGTGTGGTTTGCATATTGTGTGGCAGGCCGCCAATCACTGTTGATATTCAAGGAAGGAACAATCAATGAGTACCCCTAAAGAGAGTGAACAACAAAGTATTCCTATATCAGAAATGGTTATTCAGCCGGTAAATATTAAAGTGAGAGGATATCATCTTGATGTTTATCAGCATGTTAATAATGCAAGATATTTAGAATTTTTAGAAGAGGCACGTTGGCAGTGGCTTGAAGAGAGCGGTGATCTTGCATGGTGTGAAAAACATGCAGTTGGCTTTGTCGTGGCCAATATTAATATCAGTTACCGTAAACCGGCATTGCTGAACCAACATTTACAAATCAGTTGTCAGCTAACAAAATTGGGGGAGCGTAGCGGGGTATTAACGCAGATCATTCATTGTGTTGATAGTGGTCATGTTATTGCTGATGCGGTGATCACGTTTGTTTGCGTTGATTTACGAACCCAGCGTGTATTGTCCATTGAAGGTGAACTACAACAACGTCTGGGCCGATGGCTGATAACAGCGTAAGTTTTATGCGGCATCGCCCTGCTGCATAAAGGTAGTTTTACGCTGCTCAAAACGTTGGATGAGATCGTCGATTGCTTCTTGCTGATAAGGCATCAGACCACTGGCGACCATACGCTTTCGTCCAACACCAATCTCTTTTCCCTGCTCGGAAAAAATAAACTCAAGAGTGACGTTTCCACGTTTACCTTCAATATCCATCGTTGCATTGCTTAATTTTACGGTTGGATTGGTAAAGTCGAGTGAGTCCATTTCGAGAGTCATGCTTTCATAGATAACCAGTGGGCGAGTCGGGTGGATCATGTGCTGTGATTTTTCCATCAGCGGTACCATGATATGAGGAAAATTCATTCCCGAGAATGCGACATAGCTGCGGATAACCTGCTCGGTAATTTGCTTATTAGTTGTGATATTGCCAGTCCGAGTCAGGTTTAGGTAATTTTTACCTTGTTGATCGGTTACGCTCCTGCAGTCTTCTGACATT
>CAMTGL010000282.1 GCA_947071955.1 uncultured Plesiomonas sp. | reverse complement strand
CGAACTCACTAATGGTAAAACCCGCAGGGTAGGGTTTACTCGCGATCAGGCGAACCTGTAGGCCGAAGCCGGCAATATCTTGCATGTGTTATCTCCGTTAAACCAAAATGTTACGCCCAGTGATTTTGTTCACCGCGTCAGCTTTTGAATAGACAAGCGTGTAATCAATGATGTATTTGATTGTGCTATTGGCCTGTGTCTCTTCTAACACCTGCGCGTCCAGCCACCAGCCGATAGACTGCACTTGATGCCATGCCAGCGGATCGCCTGTCACTTGAGTGATGTAGGCTTTTTGTGTAACGGTTAAATCTTTTTCCGCTTTGATAGTTCCGTTAAATAGCGCACGAGAAATAGTGTCTTGCAATAAGCTGACAACGATAGATCGCCCTTCGTCTGTTGCCGGAATGATAGGCAGTGAAAGTAGCCCTGTCATCAATACCGCTGTGGCCGCTGCCTTGAACCACTGCTCATTCGCGTAGACATTCATTTGCAGAGGTGATGTTGATGTTCCGCACAAGTAACCGTTTTGATAAAAATCAATAGGCTGCCCTGCGTTTTTTGTACGCCCGTAGTAGTTAACCCGCGTATCAGTATCAATGGCATTGGCTTCGGTGTTGCTATCAACTTTGGGCGTAATACCGGCAATCTGCTGAAACATGTAGTTCTGACTAGCGTTTCGCTGGTTGTAATCCGTTGCGCCTAAAATAATACCGGGGATCAGCTCGTCATATTCAGTGTTAGCATCATTAACCACGGTCAGCGCGCAGCCCCCAAAACTCACAAGAGCTTCGTATGAAGCAACATAATCCGCTTTGGTTACCGGAACTAAATACTGATACTTAACGTTTTGTGCGTTGTTCCATGCAGCAATTTCTTGCACTACAGCAAGCTCAAGCGCCTCACCGCAAAATGCAAATGAACCGTAGTTATCGCTAATTTCATCAGCCTCAACCACATAATCAAGAATGCTTGAAGCAGTAGAGCCTGGTGACGTAACCATTCCTTTCGCAGTGGTCCAACCTAGCTTGTCTGCAATATCAACCCCCGCCCCTGCTGGAGTTACGCTAACCGCCGCAGGAACATCATGACCGATAAATTCAGCATTAAATTTCTGCGCAATTTCATCATAAGTAACTGTGGCACCGCTCAAGCTGGTGCGTAACTTCGTTTGAATCGTATCCGCAACATCAACCAGCGCGTCATCAGCAGAAAAATCCAAACCCGTGAGTAAATAGCCTGACTGCCCAACACTGATATGAACCGAACCGGCTGTAATTGCTTTCCATGTGGCAATTGTGGTTAGCGCCGTACCACCAACAATGCCAGCAGAAACCACTGCTGCTGCATCATTGTAATGTGCAAAGGAGATTTTCTTTGCTTTAGTGATCAGTTTTGAGATAAAGCCAAAATACAATGCAGCACGCTTGTACTCTTCGTTCGATGTTCCAAATGTGGTAGCGACATCATTCAGATCCGTAAATTCCATGACCACACCAGCAGGAACTTTAGTGTCTTTTGTGAACAAGCGAAGGATAAGCTCGCGCTCTTTAACGGTCGCACCCGCCCCTACGCCGGACGTAATGTCCACGTACTTTTTAATGGAAATGCTCATCAGCAAGCCTCTTTAAACGCGGTAAATCCCGCTGGTGAACTCATCAACAACGCCGACAGAGTGCGTCAGTGTGAGCTTGTGACAAATAACCAAATCGAAGCTTGGGACGTTCTCCCATCGCTCGTTTTCGTTCTGGATATAATTTGACTGGATGGCCTTCACCGCCAGCACCCCCATGCCCACAGGTTTCAGTGCATCAAGCATGGGTTTGCTTTGCAATATCATAGATGCGAGCGTGAGCACGCTCTGAGCCGTTGGTGTGTTGATCGTTTCATTTTCCGGCGGCACAAAAGGAAGAACCACATTAAACTGGATAGTCTCTGCTACGTTCTGCTTCTCAACCACACTTGCAGCAATGCCAACCACCTCACCCTTTCGCGATTGCCAGCCTACGCGCTCAGTGCCGATGTGGTGCATGATAATGGCAGTAACATCAGGAGGGCCGGAAGAGATACCCGAATAGCTTTGCATCACGCGCACCGGCATTCCCTGCTCAGCAAATCCGGCGATCAGCACACCACGAACAAGTTTGAATATTTCATTCATTTTTTCACCGCAACGAGCTGTGTCCAGCCGTCTTGCACTTTCCATGACGTTGGCTCAAGAACCTCCCACTCACCACCGTTCCATACAATGATGTCTGCTGATCCGCCACGATAAGCAGAGTGTGCCCCCGTTTGAATCCAAGCGGTGATGTATTGCCGCCCAGTGGTTAGGCCAAATTGCTGGATATCGCGAAAAGGTAATGGCTGGACTGAAGCACCAAAAAGTGGCTCAAGTTCAGAATAGGTGTTAACCGTTTTCCCAAAGTCATTTTCCTGTTGCTGCTGAAAACGCTTTATTTGCACACCGACTGTTGGGTTAATTGCGGTTAGTGCCACACCGAGTAAATTTGCACCGGGTACGAACATCATTTCTCCTTAACAATTGATGTGCAGCTTGCCAACATGAGGCCTGTTGCTTGCAAGGGTTTTTCAGTCTCAAGCCCGCGCCGCTTCCGCGCCATTTTCGTGCTTGTAGCCAGTGTAGGGCCATTAATCTGAGTGATGGCCAAACGAACATCACCGGCAGCAAGTTCGCCA
>CAMTGL010000281.1 GCA_947071955.1 uncultured Plesiomonas sp. | reverse complement strand
GTATAAAAAGCCCTTTAAGCTGATTAAGTTTAGAACGATGAGTGTTGATACTAAATCTGTAGCCAGCCATTTGGCAAGCTCTAGTTCGATTACAAAGCTAGGCTCTTTTTTACGGAAGACAAAACTGGATGAGTTGCCTCAGTTGATCAACGTATTGAAAGGTGATATGAGTATTGTTGGGCCTAGGCCAAATCTTTTTAATCAAGCTGATTTGATTTCCGAGCGTGATGCTTTAGGTATCTATGAAGTATTGCCCGGTATTACTGGTCTAGCTCAAATCCAAAACATTGATATGTCAACACCAAAAAAACTGGCTAAAACAGATAAAGAGATGATTGATACTCTAACACTGAATAATTACTTTGGTTATATTGTAAAGACAGTAGTAGGGAATGGTTCGGGTGATGCAGTAAATAAAAAGTAGAGTATTATAGTTAATAACTGGATTTCATATCACAAAAACAAACGCAGCTAGCTAAGTTTATAAAAAGCCTTGTCATGATTTTAAGAGAGTAACTATGTTAACAAATTTGCTCGGCCTACCTAGGGGTATTAAACGAGGTATCATGATAGGAATAGACCTAGTCTTACTAGGTTTGGCTTATTGGAGTGCATTTTGGGTTAGGTTAGATGATCAAACGCCTTTTACTGACTTACAGTATTGGGAGTTATTTGCTTTTATCTCAATGCTAACCGTACTTGTTTTTATTCGAATTGGGTTGTATCGGGCTGTATTACGTTATGTTAGCGCTAAAGTTATCGGCACGGTAGCATGGGGGGTTATATTCTCAACACTGTTACTGGTTATTAGCGCCTATTTTTCTAACCTGTTTTTGCCTCGAACTGTCTCTGTTATTTATTTTATATTCTCTTTGGTTTTTATTTGTGGTTCGCGTTTGGCATTTCGAATGATGCTCAATTACGGTGTGCGTGGCCAGTTACCGGTAATCATTTACGGCGCGGGAAGTTCTGGTCGTCAGCTATTGCCCGCATTAGCACAGGCCAGCGAATATTTCCCCGTAGCCTTTGTTGATGATAACAGCCGTTTACATAAGGCAGTGATTCACGGTGTTACTGTTTACCCTACCGATAAATTAGAGTATTTGGTTGAGCGTTACGGTGTTAAGAAAATATTATTGGCAATGCCAAGCGTGACGAAAATACAGCGTCAGCAGGTAATTAATCGCTTAGAAGCGCTGCCTTGTGAGGTATTATCTATTCCTGGCATGGTTGATTTAGTTGAAGGCCGGGCACAAATCAATAATCTTAAGAAAATATCTATTGATGATCTATTGGGGCGTGATGCCGTATCCCCCAATACAGAGCTTTTAACGCGTAATATTACACAAAAAGTAGTGATGGTGACAGGGGCCGGTGGTTCTATTGGTTCTGAATTATGCCGCCAAATTGTTCGTCAAGAGCCGACCCGATTAGTTCTTTTTGAATTGTCTGAATATGCGCTGTATGCAATTGAAAAAGAGTTGGCGGAAATCTGTAAAAATGAAAAGTTATCTGTGGTGTTAACACCCTTACTAGGCTCTGTTCAGCGGCAAAACCGTTTACAAGCGGTGATGAAATCTTTTGGTGTGCAAACCGTTTACCATGCAGCGGCATACAAGCATGTGCCGTTAGTTGAGCACAATGTGGTCGAGGGTGTACGTAATAATGTTTTTGGTACGCTATATTGCGCGCAATCAGCTATTGCTTCCGGCGTCGAAACTTTTGTACTTATTTCAACAGATAAAGCCGTTCGTCCAACCAATACTATGGGTACAACAAAGCGTTTAGCTGAGTTGGTATTGCAGGCGCTGTCTGCTGAGCAGTCTAAAACCCGTTTTTGTATGGTGCGTTTTGGTAATGTGCTGGGTTCATCAGGTTCAGTTGTACCTTTGTTTGAGCGGCAAATTAGCCAAGGCGGGCCGGTGACACTCACTCATCGCGATATTATTCGTTACTTTATGACTATCCCTGAAGCCTCTCAATTGGTGATTCAAGCCGGTGCAATGGGCAAAGGGGGCGATGTTTTTGTACTGGATATGGGCGATCCGGTGAAAATTTACGATCTGGCAAAACGAATGATCCGTTTAAGTGGCCTAACCGTGCGTAATGAAAATAACCCAGAAGGTGATATTGCCATTGAAGTGACCGGTTTGCGCCCGGGTGAAAAATTGTATGAAGAGCTATTAATTGGTGATTCAGTAAAAGGCACAACACACCCACGTATTATGACTGCCAATGAAGTGATGCTGAATTGGGCTGAGCTGTCAGTACTGCTCAAGCAATTAGATGAAGCTTGTCATGATTTTGATCACGAGAAAATTCGGCAATTACTGTTAAAAGCTCCAGCGGCTTTCCAGCCAACAGATGGCATTTGTGATCTGGTGTGGCAGGCAAAACAAGAGTCTGGTGCATTGAGTAACGTGGTGCATTTGTAGTGTAATACGTGCATACCGTGCTGATTGCATTGTATGTACGTATTTCTTAACCCCAAGAGCCCCCATGCAAGTCACTAACAGCCCGTTACAGGGCGTGAAAATCATTACACCCGATATATACCACGATGATCGCGGTTTTTTTCTTGAGTTGTTTGAGCGCGAGCGCTATCAAACGCTGCTCAGTATTACCGATGATTTTGTGCAAGATAACTACTCCCGTTCGTATGCCAATGTGCTGCGTGGTTTGCATTTTCAGGTGCAGCATCCGCAGG
>CAMTGL010000280.1 GCA_947071955.1 uncultured Plesiomonas sp. | reverse complement strand
CGCATTTTTTAATTTGTTATTTTCAATATTCACGGTAATCCTCTAATAAAAGATGACAGTCAGTAGATGCCGTGAATTATAACAAGATGGCTTCGCTGTTTAACGGTTAAATGGCTTTTCGATCTCAAAATAGCCGAAAAAAGCAGGGAGAATCACTCCCCCGCTGCCACAATAGGGTCTGTTACACCGTGATATTTTACATTCCGCGTTTAATGCTCAACAGTTCGACATCAAAAATAAGAGCTGCACCGCTCGGGATTTTACCCGCAGCACGATTACCGTATGCCAACTCATTCGGGATAAAAAAGCGGGTTTTCTCACCAACAACCATCAGCGGAATACCTTCTGTCCACCCTTTAATCACACGGTTTAACGGCAGTGCAATCGGCTTACCACGTTCAACAGAGCTATCAAAAACAGTGCCGTCAATCAGCGTACCGTGATAATGCACGGTCACGGTGTCTGTTGCCGTAGGGTGTTCAGTACCGGTACCTTCTTGTAAAACTTGGTATTGCAAACCGGAATCTGTTGTCATCACTCCCGGCTTAACTTTATTTTGCGCTAAGAAATCAACACCAGCCTGACGATTCTCTGCCGCCTGACCTGAATTCCCTGACATATTTTTGATGAAGAAAATCACCACAATAATGACAGCCAAAGCTAATATGATTTTCGACATCAACATGTCCTCATAAATAATCATTGTAAGTAGGCAACTGTGCATAACCGCACTGCGCTAAAACGTAAAGTAGCAAGACAAGTGTAAAACACTGCGATAAAGAAAGGAAAGAAAAGCCGATAAACGTGAAGTTAACCCCGCCCAAAACGGAACAGGACGAGGTCATGTGCAAGATAAAGGAAATTAGTTCGCCGGTTTTTCCGCCGATGCCGAAACATCAGCAACTTTATCTACTGCTTTAAATACTGCTAAGGGTGCCATACGCGCTTTATTCAGCGTTAATGTATCACCCGACAGGCTATAATTATCAACTTGCGCAAATACCTGCATCAGCGGTTGCTCAAAGTTCGCCTTTATACAGGCTTTACGGGTCATCCCCAACGGAGAAAAACTGATTCGGCTTGCCTCAGCATTCAGGGTATATGACCCCATAAAATTGTTACAACCGCTAAACCCGTGCACACGGTTCTCTGTTGCACTAAATTCCACAAACGGCTGCTGTTTCTCTGCCAGATCTGCCGGCACTTTTTGCCCCATCACTTCAGTCAGCACCCAGCGGTGAGCAAAGAGGGGATTGGTTACTTCTGTTGATTCTACTGTCTGTTTCATAAGCTGATAATTTTTGGCTAATGGCCCGGTAATGCGCTGACCTGAGCGATCCAACATGAACAATACATTTTCACCGACCAAATACTGGGTATTTTCATCTTGTTTAGCCAGCATCACGGTATTACCCGCTTTGTTCCATGTGAATTTACCTTCACTCTCAAAGGTACTGTTACCTTTGCCACTGAGATATTCGGTTTTCAGTTTATAGGTATCATCCGAATTTAACACCAGCGTAGTTTTGATCCCTTCACAACTAGCGCAAGGTACAACGCCTTGATAAGTACCATTCCAGTCAAGCGCATCACGTGAACTATGGGCATCAACAGCCTGTTGAATTGCCACAGCCGTTGGCTGCGCAACAACTGAATTGCTAGCAGCATAAGCACTGCTGCCTACCATCATTGCCAGCAAACTTACCGCCATAACTTTAGCTTTCATTGTGAGTTCCTTCATTGTTTTATGTGTTAACGCAGGTAGCTTATCCAAAGCAATAACGCGGTATCACCCATGTATACAACGCGATTTGGTAGCACTATGCCCTAACATTACCGAGCCTAACCATATAAGCGTAATCAAAATGAATCAAGTTGCTTATTAAGCGAAAATACCTCATTACGGGTATCTGTCTAAGTAATAACGCAGTGTTCATTTTGAAGCTTATAGACATCTGAGTATTCCACCTCAGTATCAAACCTTGATATCAGGCCGATGCATGGCACGGGGAATATACCTCCGCTTAATACGGATAATCACGCATTATCTGCACATTATTTTGCTTTGAGGATAGAGAAAAGATCACAGCAAAACCATAACAAGAGGCATTATTACCTCGACCACATTATCAGCAATACAGTAAAAATGGGTGATTAGAAATAGACGATATGCAGAGATTACAAAGCGGAAATGACAAAATAATAGCTACAAAAATAAAACAGAGTGTGCAACAAAAACAACTTGCCGCACACTCAGAAGGGAACGATACGCGTAGAGAGATCAAAGGCACCTACACGACCATATCGTGATTATTGCTTTGGATACTCCGCCCTATTTTGCCCAGCCAACACATTCATTGATGAATAACGAGCCTCACTGCCTGAACGATCGGGTAACCACTCAAGTACAAGGATTTTCCAGTTCGGGCTAAAAGTGACTGATTTTGGCTGATCATCAGCAGAAAACGTTCCGATCAGCGTACTGTAATCAGGGCGAACCATCGGGGCAGCTGCCGTTGGATCAGCGGCTGAATAGACGTTAACTCTGACACTATCAGGGCCTTTAAAGTAGAGCGTCAGCGGTTTATCGGTTGCTAACGTAAAATCTTCAGGCACAACAATTTCAGATGAACTGTTCACCGGTGCAACCGGAACAGGTACAGGTACTGGGATAGGAACTGGTTTCACTGGTACCGGTTGCACCGGAGCAGGC
>CAMTGL010000279.1 GCA_947071955.1 uncultured Plesiomonas sp. | reverse complement strand
GGCTATTTATTACCGTACTTCCGCCACGCCTCGGTTTTCAGGGCTTTGACGTTAATATCACTATGATTGACATTGCCGAAAGTGTACTGATTTATCTGGGCATTCCCTTTATAGCTGGTTTTATCAGCCGCAAATGGTTGATAAAAGCCAAGGGTGAACAGTGGTATACCGAAATATTTATTCCGGCAATATCTCCGATAACATTAATAGCATTACTAGCGACTATCGTACTGATGTTTAGCCTTAAAGGTGAAATGATTGTCGAGTTACCGATGGATGTTCTACGGGTAGCCATACCTCTGGTAGTCTATTTTATTCTCATGTTTTTCACCAGTTTTTTGATTGGTAAAAAAATCGGTATTCCATATGATAAAAATGCCTCTATTGCCTTTACCGCTACCGGAAATAACTTTGAATTAGCCATTGCCGTATCAATTGCCGTATTTGGTCTTAATTCTGATCAGGCTTTTGTCGGTGTTATTGGCCCGCTAGTAGAAGTGCCGATACTGATTGCACTGGTTAATATTGCACTACGAATGAAACAGCGTTATCAGATAACAGAATAATTTTTATTTCCGATACCTCTTTTATGGCTGCCACTAAACCGCGCAGCCATAAAAGAGAACGTTGGTAGCGATACCTTATATTTTCTATCGCCCCTATACTCGACGATACGGTAGATAAACCGGTGCCCACATGCAGGCTTCTATATTTTGCAGCAGATCTTTGCCATTTAATGCATGAGTCGGATCTTTACGTACAATCTCCTTCAAAATAGCCAGTGCAACATGCACCGAGATCGTGCGCAAATCACTGATACGTGGATACACAGTTCCATTAGCCAGATCCTGCGGCAGCACGCATTCAGCAAGTGCAAATGCTGCTGTGGTAAAAATATCCGGTGAAATCTCACGGATCTGGCTCACTACCGCCGCCAGCCCCACTCCGGGAAAAATAAACACATTATTACCTTGCCCGATACGGTGAGATTTCCCATCAAACATGACATCAGCAAACGGACTACCGGTTGCAACAATCGCTCGACCAGCACTCCAGTTAAAAATATTTTCCGGTAGCGCCTCGCAATTACTGGTCGGGTTCGATAACGGGAAGACCATTGGCCGCTCACTGTACTGAAGCAATGCCTCAATATGTGCCTGTGTGAACGCACCACCAGCACCACTAGTACCTAGCAATACCGTAACCGGTACATAGGTCAGCACTTCCATCAAATCTGCTCGACCTGCTTCACGAGTTTGCCATGTAGCCATCAGCACCGCTGGTTTAGCATAGCGGCGTTTGTAGGCATCAAGCCCCTCACGGTTATCACACACCAAACCTTGTGTATCGAGGATAAAAATCCGATCACGGGCAGCCTGCTCGGTCATGCCTTCATGCAACAAACCGGCATAAATCTGATCGGCGACCCCGACACCACCGGCTCCTGCACCGTACACCACATAATGCTGATCACTGAGTGACTCATGTTTACTGCGCACCGCACCAATAATTCCCGCTAACACCACAGCCCCCGTACCTTGAATATCATCATTAAAGGAAGGGTGCACTTGCTGATAACGGCTCAAATTATTGAACGCATTAGACTTACTAAAATCTTCCCACTGCAACACAGCATTCGGAAAGTGGCGTTGAACCTGTGTTACAAATTTATCAATAAAAGCATCATACGCTTCACCACGTAATCGGCGATGCGGCAATCCCAAATACATCGGGTCATCAAGCAGCGCCTGATTATCCGTTCCCACATCCAGCGTAATCGGCAGACAACATGCTGGGTGAATACCCGCAGCAAGGGTATACAGTGATAACTTACCAATCGGGATCCCCATCCCGCCAACCCCTTGATCACCAATGCCTAAAATCCCCTGGCTGTCGGTAACCACAATGATCTTAATACCTTTACCGGTAAAATGGCGTGCCAAATTCCCCATATCATCCACATTATCTGGCGTAATAAACAACCCACGAGGTTTTTGATAACGGTGGCTAAACTCCTGACACGCTTTTCCCACCGTAGGGGTATAAATAATGGGTGTCATCTGCTCGACATGCTGTGATAACAACGCATAAAATAGAGTTTCATTACGATCTTGCAGTGAACGTAAAAAAATATACTTTTCAATATCGGTCGATACACTCAAAAACCCCTGATATACCCGCTCAATTTGGGCATCAAATGTCTGAACTTGCGGTGGTAACAAGCCAGCAAGGTCAAAATCGGCACGCTCTTGTGCACTGAACGCTGTACCCTTATTCAGATTCCGATCATTGAGTAAATCCGTACCACTGATTGCAACAGGGCGAAACTCATAACCCTGAGAGTCTTTCCAGCGCAAATACTTACCGGTGGCCATCTCTAAACCTTCCTTATAATATGGAATGTCATAACTGAAATAGGCCACACGCAACGCAGCACAGCCTAAACCCCTAGTAAGGTTAATGATATTAGGATGAAACTGAGTATTGTGTGATGCAGAGCAAACAAGACTACATACTGTTAAAAATAGGATTTACAGGAAATAAGCGGAGGATAAAGCCCAAAGAAATAGGATAAACAACTAAGAAATAGGAAATAACAGCGCAGAAAAATAATATATAGGGAAGAAAACAGAAAAAGAGACAAAAAGCAAAAACAGAGAAGAGAAGAAATTGTGGTGGAGCTAAGCGGGATCGAACCGCTGACCTCTTGCATGCCATGCAAGCGCTC
>CAMTGL010000278.1 GCA_947071955.1 uncultured Plesiomonas sp. | reverse complement strand
GGTCTGGGCGGTTATACTTTAGCTCAATATTTAGCCCAATTTGGTTGCGCGCCAAATCCAGCATCTCTGACAACAACGGCACTGACTCTCCGACAAAAGCAGCACTGTGCCAACTGCCTGCATCGGCGGCCTGAATTTGGGCTGCACTCAATTCGGAAACTTTCCGAGGATCATTGGCTATACGCATCAAATCAGCATCATGCAACACAACTAACTGCCCATCGGCCGAAGTTTGTACATCAATCTCCGCATAATCAGCATGCTCTGCAATAGCCTGACGCAGTGCCGCCAGTGTATTCTCCGGCCCACGTACCGCACCGGCCCGATGAGCCGTAATCAAAATCTGATCAGGTTTGGGTTCATCCGCCAAATTATACAATCCTGCGGCAAGCATCACGGTAAAAACAGCAATCAGTACTGTTCCCACCAGTTTTACCGATAAAGCAGTTTGACGAGCCGCAGCATTACGCTCTAACCGTTCAAGTGAAGCGAGCTGACCGCCCGATTCTCGGTATAACTGCTGAATAATCAGTGCCTCGCCTGACATTCCCAACAAAGACCACGCAGCACTGAGGATAAAAATCAATGCAGCTACTAAGCTAACAACCACGACCTCAGCAGATAGCCCAATCGTGACATGATCCAGCGCATAATCGGCCAGCGCGGAAATAGCACGGTTCAGCGGAAAAATCAGCGCCGTGAGCAACAGCCACCAGCCCCCTGCCGCTTTAACAATAAAGCGCTCATTGCAGGTGGTCATCTGCCAACTGCAACGCAGAGCACTGATTGCGCCACGGCGTTCGCTCACTATCACAGTTAACGCTAAAATCGAACGTGCCCATAAATGAATCGCTAACACAGCGTAACCCAGTGCCAACAGTGCAATGCATCCCAAAAAAGCAAACCATTCTGTTGGCTGATGATAAAGGTAGTAATTAATATCGTGACGTTGTAACAAAAAATAGGCGACAATCGTTCCAGCTATGATAAAAGGCAAACTAGCCAGCAACAAACCCAACGCATATATTCCGCCTAACCGCAGAAAAACCGGCAACCGACCCAATGCGAACACCAAAGACCGAATCGGCCCAACGGGGCGATCATGCACCACTGAAGCCGCCAGAATCGTCACCCCAGCCCGCTGAGTAAAAAACAGCGTAAAACTGCTGCACAGCGTCACCAGAATAAAGAGTATGCCATAGGGGGATAAGGCAAAGGCCATCAGGTCATAGTTGGTAATAGCAACATTACCCGTACGGTTAATCAGATGATTAAGCACCAAACCGGAAAGCGGCACTATGACCCCTGCTGACATCAATGCAAACAGCAGTTCAAACTCGATCAGTTTACGCCCACTGCGCCGGATATTTCCCCACGCTTCCCGCCAATACTGGCTGATAGACACTGATTGAGGAGTAAGCCTCCTCGAACTGCGCATGCATTCTCCTTATGGGATCTCTGGTTATATCTACGGCTATATCTACAGTAAAACAGACAAAAAAGCAGCCACAAGGCTGCCTAAGTGTTGATCGAATTATAACAGCGTCATCTTCATTTGAACGTAAACTAAAGGTGAATACTGCGTCAATTCATCCTATCAATGGGAGTTTTTTATGGCTGCTGACGTGTTGCCGCCAGTACTATTTCCCGAATACACAATGATTGTGGCTGTTCATACGCATAGCAAATAGCATCAGCCACTTGTTCAGGTTGCACCACACTGCCCATCTCAGTTTTCCATGCCTCATAACCCTGTTTGATTGTCTCGCTGGTGGTGTGCGAAAGCAGCTCGGTCTCTACTGCCCCCGGAGCGATAGTGATACAACGAACATTATCTAAAGCCACCTCTTCGCGCAGGCCTTCAGTCATGGCATGTACCGCAAACTTCGTGCTGCAATACACGCTATGATCAGGAAAAGTTTTGCGTCCGGCCACTGAGCTGATATTTACAATAGTACCGTGCTGACGTGCACGCATTCCGCGTAAAACAGCATGGATACCGTTCAAAACACCACTCACATTCACTGATAACATTGTCTGCCACTCTGCCGGATCTTGCTCTGCCATGCTGCCAAGCAGCATCACACCCGCATTATTAATCAGAGCATCAACAGGGCCATACAAGGTTTCAGCCTCAGTAATGGCAGCCGTAATCGCGCTGATATCGGTGATATCAACCTTACGGCAGAGTGTATTTGGCAATGCCAGTGCGTCCAACTTATCAACCCTACGGGCCAGCAATAACAACGGATAACCTTTCGCCGAGAACAACCGTGCTGTTGCGGCACCAATCCCAGAACTTGCACCGGTAATCACCACCAAAGGCTTTGATACGGTTTGTGAGCTTGCAGTGCCTGCTGCTAACATTGAATCTGCTGACTGAGTATTTTCTGACATAACTAGGTTATTCCTATAATCAATAGTAATGACAAACGAGCTCGATTGTCTTTAGTGTGACTATATCCCCGAAAAATCCGAGACTGAAATGCAAAATAGCACTCACAGCGATAACTAAAAGCTATCTCAATCTAAGAGATACACAGCAGTAAGGGCTGTTCTTGAGCATTTTGGGTGTTAGTTCGAGTTTCCGACTGCCGTTTCAGGCTTTAGCATAAAGCCACCACACTATACCCATACTGCCCCATACTGCCCCATACGATACAAACGATAAAAAACGCAACGTACTGCAGGATCAGTGAAAAACCGGATATTTAAACATGGGTAAATATAAAAAATAGTCATAAC
>CAMTGL010000277.1 GCA_947071955.1 uncultured Plesiomonas sp. | reverse complement strand
GTGCTATCTTGTCTATCTCGGCATTCCAGCGAGTTTTATACTGATTTTATGTGGCCGCTTACTCCTCTTGGTCACCAAAAATAACCGTGACCTGTGCTCCACCTAGCGTGCCATAATCAAAGTGCAGTTCACCTTTGTAGTTTTCGACAATACCCAGCGCGATGGCCAGCCCTAGCCCCTGACCGGGTTTTAAGGTGTCAGCCCGCTGTCCGCGCTGTACAACCATCTGCTGCTTATTGGCTGGAATGCCGGGACCATCATCATCAACAATCAATATCAGCTGGTTATCCTGCATATTGGCGCGAATAGAGACAAACTCCAGACTGTATTTGCAGGCGTTATCAATGATATTGCCCATGACTTCCATAAAGTCATCTTTATCGCCGCTGAAAATCAGTTCAGGCGAGATATCAAGAGATAGGCTGATCCCTTTACTGGCATAGACTTTATTAAATGCGCCACATAAGGCATCAAGCATACCGGCCACCGAGGTTAATTTACGGTTAAGTGGCCCATCGTGCGGGCGATCGGCACGGCGCAGGTAATAGCCGATTTGTTGTGAGATCCGGTCAATCTGCTCTTGCAGCACCGGTTCGGCTTCGTCAAAGTGATTTTTTTCGGGGGATAACCGCACAGAGCGCAGGGTAGTTTGCAGCACGGCCAGCGGTGTTTTTAGGCTGTGGGTCAGATCGCCCAGCGTTGCGCGGTAACGCTCTTGCATCTGTTTTTGTGCGGTAATCAGCCGGTTTAAATTGATGATCAGGCGGCGCAACTCCTGCGGCGGTTTCGGGCTGAAATCGAGCTGTTGGCGCTGGTTATTCTCTAGCTCTTCAACCTGCAGGGCAAGATTTGCAATCGGTAATAAACTCCAGTTGGCTGCCAGCCATAAAAGAGGAATGATCAGCAGAACATGCGCCAGTAATACCCACTCAAACAGCAACCAGACATAATCAGCATTTTGTAACTCTTGCGGCACAACATCTAAAGTAACAATGGTCATTGATGGCAGTTCATTGCTGGCCGGATAGGTGTTCACAGCCACCGAGTAGGTCACAGACTCATCAATATACTCATTTAGACCCGCTTTTAAACGCTCGTTGTTCATCAGCGGGTAGGTGGCTATTGGGTGCGGGCTATCTATCTCATAGAAACCGGGTTTTTTTAGCCACTCAGGGGCTATCGCTTTTTCAAATTCCGGTACATTTTCCAGCCGCCAGAGCAATTTTCCGTCAGCATCATAAATCCATGCCAATAGCATTTTATTGCGCAGCAGGCTGTCGGGTACGTGTACGCTGAGCTTATCTTCTTTCCAGTGTGCGAAATTAACAAATAAATTTCCCTCACTGCTCATAATCCGGTAGGTGGATTTTTCAAACACATAGATATAACCGCCAATCGCTACAACACCGTACAGCAGTGATAATACGCCGATTAATACGGCGGTTGCCAGCAGAAAACGCAGCCGTAATGACTGAAATTTCAGGTTGCCGATAGCCTGTTTAATACGGTTAATGCCTTGTGTTACCCGAGAAAATATCACCATTATTGGCAGCTTAGCTCAAAGCGATATCCCTGACCCCGTACGGTCGTGATCACATCGTTATGCCCCTCACTCTCTTCAAGAGCTAGTTTACGGCGCAGGCGGCCCATCAGCACATCAATGGTGTGGGTTTCACGCAGTTCGGCATCAGCATATAGCTGGAACATCAAGTGATCTTTACTGATCACCTGCTGGTGGTTGCGCATCAGGTATTCGAGGATTTTATACTCAAATGCGGTCAGTTTTACCGGTTGCTGGTGAATAGTGAGTTCGCGGCGTGACAGGTTTAGCTGATACGGGCCGGCGGTCATGTAGGTAGACGCAATGCCGTTACTGCGGCGAAGCAGTGCCTGTAAACGGGCAACCACTTCCTCGAGCTGGAATGGCTTGGTGACATAATCATCAGCACCTGATTCCAGCCCCTGAACTTTCTCTTGCCAGCTTTCGCGTGCGGTGAGTATCAGAATTGGCAATTTTTTTCCAGCGGCTCGCCAGCGGCGGATCAGCGATAAACCGTCTTCATCGGGCAGGCCGAGATCGACCAGCGCGATATCCAGTTCATGCTCTTGCTGAAAATAGTCCGCTTCTACGGCATCTTTTGCCGCATCAACCTGATGCCCTTGCTCTTCAAGCTGCACTTTCAGGTGATGGCGGAGCAGGGCATTATCTTCAACAATAAGAATACGCATTAAAACCTCAAACAGTGACCAATGTAGACAGCGGCGCAGTATGGCTTCATATCCCAATACTGTATTTTATTTAGGGATATAGCTTAAGCGCTGTGCAGCGCCGTTTAACCGCGAAATACGCGCAAAGTGTTATGTTTTACCTGCTATACACTCTAACGTTAAGCGGTATTAACATGCCATATGTTATCTCACACTCTGCAGATTTTTGTTTAAACCTGCGATAAACCAATGCATAAACAAAAAAAGCCGATAACAGTGTTATCGGCTTGAATATACAGCGTATTTTGCCATTTCTTGGCCACTGTTTCGTGGGAATACAGCGGTCAACTCAAGGCAAGTTGTTGTCATGCTGTTATTTTTACAGCATGACCTTGTATTATTTTAGTGCATCAACCATCTGCACAGCATGGCCAATATAGTTGGCCGGTGTCATGGCTTTCAGACGAGTTTTTTCATGTTCAGGCAGGGCCAGACCATCAATAAACTGCTGCATACCTTCTGCATCTACGCGCTTACCACGGGTCAGCTC
>CAMTGL010000276.1 GCA_947071955.1 uncultured Plesiomonas sp. | reverse complement strand
TATGGATGCGGCAACTCGCCGTAATCTTGAGATCACCCAAAACTTAAGCGGTGGAAATGAAAATACCCTAGCAGCAGTACTGGATCACACCGTCACCGCTATGGGCAGCCGCATGCTCAAACGCTGGCTGCATCAACCCATTCGTGATATCAACACTCTGACTGCACGCCAGCAAGCCATTTCTGCGCTGCAACAGGCCGACTTAATCAGCACATTACAACCCCCTTTACGGCAAGTTGGCGATATAGAGCGTATCTTGGCGCGTCTTGCACTGCGCACAGCTCGTCCGCGTGATCTAGCACGTATGCGCAGCGCATTTCAGCAATTACCGGAAATTAACACGCTGCTTTCCGAACAAAAAAACGCACATCTACAAACACTCAAAAGCAATATCGGTACATTTACCCAATTGTGTGACCTGCTCGAACGCGCCATTATGGAAAACCCACCGGTACTGATCCGTGACGGGGGCGTACTGGCACAAGGCTACAATGCAGAACTTGATGAGTGGCGTGCTTTGGCCGACGGTGCAACGCACTATTTGGACCAACTTGAAATCCGTGAACGAGAGCGTTCAGGGCTAGATACGCTCAAAGTCGGTTTTAATGCAATTCACGGCTACTATATCCAAGTCAGCCGCGGACAAAGTGAACATGTACCACCTCATTACATCCGCCGCCAAACACTGAAAAATGCTGAACGCTACATTATTCCAGAGCTGAAAGAGTATGAAGATAAAGTGCTTACTGCGAAAGGCAAAGCGCTGGCACTGGAAAAAAGCCTGTATGAAGCTCTGTTTGATCAGTTGCTGCCTCATTTACCGGCACTGCAACAAAGCGCTGCGGCCCTGTCAGAGCTTGATGTTTTAATTAACTTGGCTGAACGGGCAGAAACCCTTGACTACCACTGCCCGCAACTGAGCGAACACACCGGTTTGCACATTGAAAATGGCCGGCATCCCGTCGTTGAACAAATGCTGCGAGAGCCTTTTATTGCCAACCCTGCTCATCTGACACCGGAACGTCGCATGTTGATCATTACCGGCCCAAACATGGGCGGTAAAAGTACCTATATGCGACAAACAGCGCTGATTGTTTTGCTGGCTCATATCGGCAGTTTTGTTCCCGCACAGCAGGCCGTTATCGGGCCAATTGATCGCATTTTCACCCGTGTTGGCGCATCTGATGATCTGGCCTCTGGCCGCTCAACATTCATGGTTGAAATGACAGAAACCGCCAACATTTTGCACAATGCCACAAAACACAGTTTGGTATTGATGGATGAGATCGGGCGAGGAACGTCTACCTATGACGGTTTATCACTGGCATGGGCCTGCGTTGAGTGGCTGGCACAAAAAATTCAAGCCATGACACTGTTTGCGACCCACTATTTTGAGCTAACAGCACTGCCTGAGCGATTGCAGGGAGTCGTAAATATTCATCTTGATGCGGTTGAACACGGTGAAACCATTGCCTTTATGCACGCAGTGCAAGAGGGCGCTGCCAGCAAAAGCTATGGTCTGGCTGTTGCAGCACTTGCCGGTGTTCCACGTGAAGTGATTGCCCGTGCCAGACAAAAACTCGGTGAGTTGGAAAATACATCGGTAGATATGCCAGCTGCACATTCAGGTACTGATGTGCCTGCAATTACCGACCCTCATTCCAACACTAGCACTGTCTGCATCACCAAGCAGACAGAAAATACAGCCCAGCTTTCACTATTATCCGAAACAGAGCACCCAGTGATTACCGCTCTGGCAGCGATAAATCCGGATAATTTAACAGCAAAACAGGCACTTGATCTGCTGTATAAACTCAAAGCACTATAATTAATCATCTATAGTGACTGCATATGTAGTAACTGCATACCATATCCAATAGATCAGGCATAAAAAAGTCCCCGTAAAAACGGGGACTTTTTTTAATTCTCAGTGACTATATGGCCCAATTAGCCCACAGCACACTTTATTCACGAAACAGAGCGTTAATACTTAAGCCTTGTTGAGTCAGAATATCACGTAGGCGACGCAAGCCTTCAACTTGAATTTGACGAACGCGTTCACGTGTTAAGCCAATTTCACTGCCAACATCTTCCAATGTTGCCGCTTCATACCCCAACAGACCAAAACGACGCGCCAGCACTTCACGTTGTTTCGGATTGAGTTCATACAACCACTTCCCGATACTTGAGTGCATATCGGTATCTGGTGTTGTCTCTTGAGGCCCGTGATCTTTTTCATCGGCCAGAATATCCAGCAATGCTTTTTCTGAATCGCCAGCAATCGGCGTATCAACCGAGGTAATACGCTCATTTAAGCGCAACATACGGTTAACATCATGAACCGGACAGTCGAGTACGGAGGCAATATCTTCCGCTGTTGGTTCATGTTCCAGTTTATGCGCTAACTCGCGTGCCGTACGCAAATAGACATTCAGCTCTTTCACGACATGAATCGGCAGACGGATAGTCCGTGTTTGATTCATGATAGCGCGCTCAATGGTTTGACGTATCCACCATGTTGCATATGTAGAAAAACGGAAACCTCTTTCAGGGTCAAATTTCTCCACCGCACGGATCAGACCGAGATTCCCTTCTTCAATCAGATCAAGCAGTGCCAAACCTCGATTACCATAACGACGAGCAATTTTTACTACAAGGCGCAAATTGCTCTCGATCATACGCTTACGTGCCGATTCATCACCACGTAAGGCACGACGAGCAAAATAAACCTCTTCTGCCGCCGTTAACAGTGGGGAGAAGCC
>CAMTGL010000275.1 GCA_947071955.1 uncultured Plesiomonas sp. | reverse complement strand
GGTAAAATCAACGGCAAAGGTATCCTTAACATCAAAGATATTTTGCCAGTTCACACTGCCTGCGCCGAGGTACAAGTCTAACTCACTGAAAACTTTAAATGTGGCCAGCGGAAGTAAAATACGCGAAGCCAAACGGCTCCACATCATGCTGCGGTACATTATTTCAACAGAACCTTTGAAATGAACGCCGCCTTGCGTCAGTTTACACTCCTGTGCGCCTAAGCTTTCTAGCTCAGTTTTCAGCAGTTCTTCCAATCCCCGGGCAGTTGTTGCGAACAATGATTTCATCGTGACTCTGATTTCAAGAAAAATTGTTGTCCATTATACGCATATCACAACGTAAAGTCCGTTGAATAAACGCACTGGAGCGGAATTGTCTGTCGTACCCCACAAGGTGCTTTATCGCCAGACATCAAAAAGCGCCCGCAGGCGCTTTTAATAAAACAAAACCGATAATATTGCCAAGCTTACAGCGTATCACACAAATGATAATGGCGATTTGGCCGCTGCCCCAGCACGCCTTCAGACACCAGCTGCTGGAAAATGCTATCTACTTGCTCAACGGGCAGTTGTAAATGTTGAGCTACGTGCTTTTTGCTGCATTTCACGTGGCCGGCCAGCAAGCCTTCACGCACCCGTTCAAACGGGCTAAGAGTAACAGCTTCAACTTCCGGTTCAGCCACTATGCTCGCCTCTTGTACTTCAGGCTCTGCCATCTGCATTGGTAACATACGCTGTGTGGCTGCCCATTTCCGGCGAAAACGGCTCTCTTCACCAATCAAGCCAACAAAAAATGCGGCAAATACATCCAATAACAGTGAAAGAAAACAGACTAAAACAAACTGTACTTGGGATGTGGAGAGCTGCATACCTTCGGCCAAACTGCTCATCAGCCCCAGCATAGAAGATTGCTCACTCACTGGCTGGGCATCGCGCTCCTGACGCAGGGCATCTTGCTGCAAACGCAGTGCCGAGTTGGCATCTTGCATGCTTTTCACACCTCTGGAGATACGATCCAGCTCAATATACTTCATTGCTGCGGTTTCATTGAGCTGAATTTGCCGGTCAATTGAGGCAATCTGCTCATCATAACGAGCCACTTCACGCTGATGCTGAGCTTCAACATTCAGAGCTGTATTAGTTGCGCTGTTGATTCCACCAATACTGCCGCCAATCGAAATCATTGCCAAAATGGTATAAAAAAACAGGGCTGACAGTGCTCCACTCAGATCTCGGCGTGAACGCCGTTCACCAAACTCGTACCAGACATAAAATTTCCCCAATTCAAAAATAACGGCCAATGCACCGAACAACCACTTCATCATCGGGTTGTCGTCTATCGACAAAAACAGTAAAAGGGAAAAGATAATCGACGCTAAAATTGCGGCACCGGTAAAACTGTACACAATGGTTAAAGCAAACCATTCTTTCGGATACCTTACCGGTACTTGGGTATGTGTTGTCATGAGTGGTTACAGCATAAAATCAAAAAAAAGAGAACATTGGGCGCTGATTATAGCCGCCCTAGATCAAGTTTGCAGTTTTATACTGTGGATTTAGCCATATATCCGTTTTTTTGTATAAAGTTACATCACTTTATTGGTATTCATACTGTATATGCCGTCAGCACCCAAAAGTATTACGATGTTGCCAGCAAAAAAATATTCAGCGCCACCACCAGTACAACAATCACCGCACCTATCCCTTGAATGATTTTGCTGTTAGTTAACTCCCCCATCAGCGCACGCTGGCCAGTGAAAATCAGCAATGGGATCAGGGCAAACGCGATGCCAAAACTCAGCACCACTTGGCTCAACACCAAAATCGAGCTCGGGTTTAAGCCGATAATAATTACGACAAATGCTGGAAGCATGGTAACGACTCTTCGCACCCATAGTGGAATTTTTAGATGAGTGAAACCCTGCATAACCACTTGACCGGCCAATGTACCAACCACGGTGGACGATAAACCCGAGGCAATCAGACTCAGGGCAAAAATGACCGACGCAGCTTTCCCAAGCAAAGGGGCTAAGGTGTTATAAGCCGTTTCAAGATCAGCCACTTCTGGGTGGCCACTCACATGAAAGGTTGCCGCCGCCATAACCACCATTGCCATATTCACAAATCCGGCAATGGTCATGGCAATGGCCACATCAAGCCGTGTAGAGCGATAGTGCAGACGCTGTTGCTCAGGATCTGTATGTGCTGTAGTGGGATCACCTTGCCGCTGCGTTAGTGCTGAATGCAGGTAAATAACATGCGGCATAATGGTTGCACCAAGAATACCGGCTGAAAGATAAATAGCATTATTGTTCGGTTCGTCAGGCCAGAATGAATCTTTAGCCACCAGCGTCCAGTCGGGGTGAACAAATTTCAGTTCAATCAAATAGGCGACCGCCACAAACAGTAAAAATGCGCCAATGACCATTTCAAGGTATTTGGGATTCCGGCTTTGTACCAACAAAATTGATGCACTGATAATGGCGGTCAATATTGCTCCTTCAAGCAAACTGACACCCAATAACAGTTTAAACCCGATAGAAGCGCCAATAAATTCAGCCAGATCAGTGGCCATTGCCATAACTTCGGCCTGTACCCAATAGCCCCATACACACACTTTAGGCAGGCTATCACGCAAGTGTTCAGCCAGATTTTTGTTGGTTGCAATACCCAGCTTTGCCGATAACAGCTGGATCAGCATTGCCATAATGTTTGATACAACCACAACCCACAGTAGGGTATAACCATACGTAGAACCGGCCTGTATATTGGTTGCAAAGTTACCCGG
>CAMTGL010000274.1 GCA_947071955.1 uncultured Plesiomonas sp. | reverse complement strand
CAGTATCACCAAGTAATGGCGTCACTGAAAAGTGCAGCCGATGCCAAGCGCGATATGTTCAAAGAACTTGAACAAGAGATGCAGGATTTGGGTGTGCGAGCCGACAGTGGTGCAGAAGAGCGGGCACGTATTCGCCGTGATGAACTGCACACACAACTGAGCCATAACCGTCAGCGCCGCAGCCAGCTTGAGAAACAAACTGCAATCGTAGAAGCAGAGATGGACAGTCTGCAAAAACGCCTGCGCAAACTTGAGCGTGATTACTTAACGCTGCGCGGACAAGTGGTCAGCGCAAAAGCCAACTGGTGTGCCGTATTGCGTTTGGCGCGCGACAATGATGTAGAGCGCCGCTTACATAAGCGTGAGTTGGCCTACTTGTCGGCCGATGAACTGCGATCAATGTCGGATAAAGCATTGGGTACGCTGCGTCAGGCGGTAGCAAATAATGAAATGCTGCGTGATGTACTGCGCGCATCGGAAGATTCACGTCATCCTGAAAAGAAAGTACTGTTCTATATCGCGGTTTATCAGCATCTGCGTGAGCGTATTCGACAAGATATTATCCGCACCGATGATCCAGTGGATGCCATTGAGCAGATGGAAATTGAGCTGGCGCGTCTGACCGAAGAGCTGACCAACCGTGAGCAGCGTTTGGCTATCAGCGCTGAAGCGGTAGCCAATATTATGCGCAAGACGATTCAGCGTGAGCAGAACCGTATTCGCATGCTGAATCAGGGTTTGCAGAACATATCGTTTGGTCAGGTGCAGAGCGTACGTCTGTCTGTCAATGTGCGTGAAAGCCATGCTATGTTGCTCAATGGTTTATCAGAGCAGCGTGAACAGCATCAAGATTTGTTCTCTAATCAGCGTTTAACCTTCTCTGAAGCGCTGGCAAAACTGTATCAGCGCCTGAATCCACATATTGATATCGGTCAGCGTAGCCCACAGACTGTGGGTGAAGAGCTGCTTGATTACCGTAACTATCTTGAACTGGAAGTGGAAGTTTGCCGTGGTTCAGATGGCTGGTTACGAGCAGAAAGCGGCGCACTCTCTACCGGTGAAGCGATTGGTACGGGTATGGCCATTTTGCTGATGGTTGTGCAGAGCTGGGAAGAGGAGTCACGCCGTTTGCGCGGCAAAGATATCGCACCATGCCGTTTGCTGTTCCTTGATGAAGCTGCGCGCTTGGATGCAAAATCTATCGCTACTCTGTTTGAGTTGTGTGATCGCTTAGACATGCAATTGCTGATTGCTGCACCGGAAAATATCAGCCCAGAAAAAGGGACAACCTACAAACTTGTGCGTAAAGTGTTTAAAAATCACGAACACGTGCATGTGGTTGGTTTGCGTGGTTTTGGTGCTGACACCGAAGCACCTACCGATCGTCGGGTACAAGATATGCACACCGAAATATCTGATGCTGTTGAAATTGAAGATGTGCTTTAGGTGATATGTTTAAGATGAACGCTGATTTGAGTGGCCGCTATTTGTAAGCTACCTATGCGTACTCTTGTACACTGCACTGTTATACATCAGGGCTTGGTATTGCATATGGCATCATGAGCCCTTGAAATCGCATCATAAATTGTAAAAAAAAGCCAGACATGATATTGCATTATGTCTGGCTTTTATATTTTATGTGTTGATTTTTTTTATTTTATGATTAAGCGTGAGTTTTACGTTAATTAATGTGACGAACAATAGATCAGCTTCGATGATCAATGTATGCTTTTTTATCCTATATTCTAATAACATGAATTTTGTACACGACAACATCATGAGCATTGAGGCAGACGTTCGGTGTTGTGGAAGCAGTGGTGCTGGTGTACAAAAAAGCGCTAACGAAAATAAAAAGAGTTGAATTTACATGAACTCATCAAAAGTCACTCAAACACTCGGTTGTTTACTGCTGACCGTCTTGTTGGTGCAGCCGCTGGTGGCTACAGCAGCCAGTGTTGATGCTGTAAATACAAGCAGCAATACAAAAATCACACGTATTGATCAGGTTCTACCTGCCAGTATTGTACTCGCTTTTCCTCGGCAGATAAGTAAGTTATACACCGCAAGTAACATGCAGCCTTTGTGGCAAAATCAGCAAGTGAAAGATGCCTTCTTGTTGCAACTCAATGAACTAGCGCTGGCAGGCGTTAGTCCGCGTTTTACCCAGTGGGTAAAAGAGATCAGTAATCCTAACTTGCCCGATATGGCAAAAGATATTGTGATCTCAGATGCCATGTTGGGGTATTTAAGTTACGTTGATCAAATCAAAGCAAAGGGTGATAGCTGGCTCTATGCAAAAGCCAACCCAGTGGTGTTGGCCGCCCCGAATGAAAAACGGGTAATGCAGTGGTTGAAAGCGCAAGATAGCGGTACCGATTTGGCATTTATTCAAAGCCTTGCGCCACAAAACCGCCAATACCTCTTAATGCAAAAAGCCTTAGCACGCTTAATCCATGAAAGCAGCGAAGGTTGGCCGCAGTTGGGGAGTGGTCCATCACTGCGTCCGGGCGATTACAGCCCTGAAGTCATCGTGCTTGACCGCATTTTACAGTTGACCGGTGATCTTTCGGGTAATGTGGCCGATATTAGCGGCGATCTGTACAGCGGTGCTCGTGTTGAGGCGGTAGAGAATTTTCAGCGTCAGCATGGTTTGGCTGCTGATGGTGTGATTGGCCCACGGACTCGTTTTTGGCTAAACCAAGACCCGCAAACGCGTGCCGCACTGCTGGCGCTGAATATGCAACGTTTACGTCTGCTACCGGCAGAAAAAGTTAACGGAATCTGGGTTAATAT
>CAMTGL010000273.1 GCA_947071955.1 uncultured Plesiomonas sp. | reverse complement strand
GTGGGGACGCATGAAACTCTGCTGGCATATTTGGTCCGCCGTTTACTGGAAAATGGCGCAAATACCTCATTTGTGAACCGGATTGCCGATGCTTCTCTGGCAATTGATGATTTGGTTGCTGATCCTTTACTGACCGCCGAACAACTGGCCCAGCAAGAAGGTCAACTGGGGCTATCACACCCCCGTATTCCATTACCGCGTGATCTGTATGGTGAGCGCCGACAAAATGCAGTCGGTTTTGATTTGGCAAACGAACAACGTTTGGCCTCACTGTCGAGCGCACTGCTCAGTCAAAGTACTGAAGTGATCAATGCCGGGCCAATGGTCGAAGGGTGGGCATTTAATACCGATCCGTCCGTGATTAAACCGGTCTGTAACCCTGCTCAACCGGCCGATATTGTCGGCTATATCGCTGACAGTGATGAAGCCTGCATTGCACAAGCCTTTACGCAATCAGCGCTCGGCTTTGCTATCTGGAGTGCAACACCGGCGAGTGCCCGTGCCGCCTGCTTAGAGAGTGCTGCCCAGATGATGGAGCAGCAGATGCAGCAACTGATCGGTCTGTTGGTGCGCGAGGCGGGAAAAACCTTCAGTAACGCGATAGCCGAAGTTCGTGAGGCAGTTGATTTCCTTCGCTATTACGCGGCACAAATCAGTACTGACTTTTCAAATGAGACGCACCGCCCGCTTGGTCCGGTGGTTTGTATCAGCCCGTGGAACTTCCCGCTGGCCATTTTTACCGGCCAAGTGGCGGCAGCATTGGCTGCAGGAAACAGTGTGCTGGCAAAACCGGCGGAACAGACACCGTTAATTGCTGCCCGCGCAGTACAGTTACTGCACGATGCCGGTGTTCCGCTGGCGGTGTTACAGCTTCTGCCCGGTGATGGCGAAGCTGTGGGCGCACGGCTGGTGGCAGATCCGCAGGTGAGAGGGGTGATGTTTACCGGATCGACGGCGGTTGCTCGTCTGATCCAACAAACACTGGCTGGAAGGCTTGACCCACAAGGCCACCCTATCCCGCTGATTGCCGAAACTGGCGGATTAAACTGCATGATTGTTGATTCATCAGCCCTGACCGAGCAGGTGGTGGTGGATGTGATAAGTTCAGCCTTTGACAGTGCCGGACAGCGTTGTTCGGCGCTGCGGTTACTCTGTCTGCAAGACGATATTGCCGATCACACATTGCAGATGTTGCGTGGCGCGATGGCTGAATATCGTTTAGGTAACCCTGATCGCTTATGTACCGACATCGGGCCGGTGATTGATGTACAGGCGAAAGCCGGTATTGATCAGCATATTCAGCAGATGCAGGATCGTGGTTTTCGGGTTTACCAGACCCCAGTCTCTGTATCTGTGGGTGATACAGAACATAGTGCCATACAGATGCCAGTTCAGACAACCGAGCTGACAACAGTACAAACCGTCAACCAATCTGGAACCTTTGTTGCACCAACGTTGATTGAACTGGATCAGATTGCTGATCTACAACATGAGATTTTCGGGCCGGTGTTGCATGTTGTGCGCTATGCGCGTGATGCACTGCCGCAGGTCATTGCACAGATTAATGCCAGTGGTTATGGGCTCACACTTGGCGTGCATACCCGTATTGATGAGACCATTAACCAGATCACCGCTTCTGCCTGTGTCGGTAATCAGTATATCAACCGCAATATGGTTGGTGCAGTTGTGGGTGTACAACCGTTTGGTGGCGAAGGGCTTTCTGGTACCGGCCCGAAAGCTGGTGGACCACTGTATCTGTACCGGTTGTTGGCGCGCTATCCGGCACAAGCTTTGGCCCAGAGTTTACCGTCACCGGAGGTCATTTTCAGTGATACGCCAGCCGAACATGCGTTGGATGCACTGCGAACATGGGCCGAGGCTGAGCATCAGCCTGCACTGGTAGCATTATGCACAGAGTATCGCAGCCTTGCACAAGGGCGAACTGAGCGGGTACTGCGTGGGCCAACCGGTGAGCGTAACTTGTACCGTCTATTACCGCGTGCCCGAGTTTGGTGTATCAGTGATACTGAGCAAGATGCACTGACACAGTTAGCTGCTGCATTGTCAGTGGGTTGCCGTGTATTGTGGGAGTCGGTTGCCCATTTAAGTGATCTGTATGTGCGTTTACCCGCAGAGGTGTGTGCGCGCATTGATCGCTGTGGTGCGGGTTTGGCGAATGAGCAGCATCTTGAAGCGGTTTTGCATCATGGTGATGCTGATCATGTGTCGCTTCTTAGCCGCCAGCTTGCCGAGCGTACAGGCGCACTGATTATGCTAGAGAGTTACCCTCGTGGTGAAACCGAGCTCCGTTTAGAGCGGCTACTGCATGAGCGGGCGTTAAGCATTAACACTGCGGCAGCAGGTGGTAATGCGAGCTTGATGACCATTGGATAATATGACCATTGGTTAATGAAGTGGAACACTCTGGCGTTAACCTCTTTGTATAACCTGATGAGCTTTTTATCACGAGATTAGCTTGTTATAACGAGATCAATATAGAGAGTCAGTAAAATACGGGCCTGCAGTGTACGAATAAGTACCGTGTAGGCCCGTATTGTTATGAGAGTTTATCTGCCACGGCAAAGTCATCATCTATTTGCAACAGATAGCGTTTAAAATATATCCCGCAAAAAGAGTGGTGTTTGGTTTGGGGCGCATAAGGAATAGTGACTAATGGCACTGGCGTTATTTGATTTAGATGAAACATTACTGGCCGGAGATTCTGCCAGCTTATGGTTAGCTTATATGGTCGAACACGGTTTGGCTGAGCCGGAATTGCTACTTAAAGAACAAGCGCTGATGGCTGAATATCATCAAGGAACACTTGATATGGCGCACTAT
>CAMTGL010000272.1 GCA_947071955.1 uncultured Plesiomonas sp. | reverse complement strand
CATTTATCAAATACATTAATGTTACCGTTGCGCTGGCTCTCTCAGCGTCAAGATATTCTGCTGGCTGTCGTCATTATGATTGCTATTTTCATGATGATACTGCCACTGCCCACCGTGCTGGTCGATCTGCTGATTGCCATCAATCTTGCGCTCTCGGTTATCTTACTGATGATCGCTATTTATCTGCACGATCCGCTAGAGTTCTCCGCATTCCCCTCAGTGCTCTTAATCACCACTTTATACCGGCTAGCTTTAACCATTAGCACCAGTCGGCTGGTATTGTTACAGCACGATGCTGGCAGCGTAGTCAAAGCCTTCGGTGAATTTGTGGTAGGCGGCAACCTTACCGTTGGGCTGATTATTTTCAGCATCATCACCATTGTGCAGTTTATTGTTATCACTAAAGGGGCTGAACGTGTGGCAGAAGTTAGTGCCCGCTTCTCTTTAGATGGTATGCCCGGTAAGCAAATGAGTATTGATGGCGACATGCGGGCTGGTGCAATAGATGCTGCGCAAGCAAAAATCCAGCGCGACCGCGTACAAAAAGAGTGCCGTCTCTACGGCGCGATGGACGGCGCAATGAAGTTTGTAAAAGGCGATGCCATTGCCGGTATTGTGATCATCTTAGTGAACATTATTGGTGGGATCATCATCGGTGTTATGCAAAACCAGATGTCAGCCACCGAGGCACTCAATACCTATGCGGTACTCTCAGTCGGCGATGGATTATGCGCACAAATCCCCTCACTGCTAATCTCTATCACCGCCGGATTAATTGTTACCCGTGTACCGAATGCCAAACAGAACAATTTAGCCAATGAACTGGCCCAGCAGCTAGGCCGTCAGCCACAGGCGTTATTACTGGCCGCCGTATTACTGCTTATTTTTGCGCTGTTACCCGGTTTTCCGCTGCTGGACTTTGTCATATTGGCGGCGGTACTCGCTACCCCCGTATGGTTTTTCTACCGTAAACACCACAATCTCAATGCCCTTAGTAGTAGTGATGACTTACTGGGGAGTGAGAGTGCTTCAGCTGACAGCGTTCTCGATGAAAGTATCCAGCCCGGTGCAACGCCGCTGATGCTCTTCTGCGCAATAAATAGGCAAGACGACAGTATCGTAAAGCATATTGATGCACTGCGCGCACAACTGTTCGAGCATAGTGGAATTCCCCTGCCCAGCGTGAAGGTTCGCTGGGATCACGGGCTGTGCGACAACACGCTGCAGGTACTGATCTATCAGGAAGTGGTCTGTGAGTTTTTACTTCCCGAAAATGCGCTGTTGCTACTCAAAAATGTGCCATCGCACCGGTTGGAAACCCAGCAGCAACTGCTGCCAAAAGGTGGGGAAACGCTGCAGTGGATTGCGCCTCACCAGCAACATCAGGCTGCAGCGCTCGGAGTTGAAGTACTAAGCGGCACAGAACAGTTGGTTGAAATATTGCGCCGTGTGTTGGTTCGTTACAGTGCGGAGTTTATCGGAGTACAGGAAACACACTACCTGATGGATGCCATGGAAGAGCACTATGCCGAGCTGGTGAAAGAGCTGCAACGGCAGATACAGGTCAGCAAAGTGGCCGATATTTTACAGCGCTTAGTCAATGAAGAGGTCTCTATCCGTGATTTACGCACTATTTTTGGCGCACTGATTGAGTGGGCGGGCAAAGAGAAAGATCCGGTGATGCTGACCGAATATGTGCGCATCGCCCTGCGCCGCCACCTGTGCCGACGGGTTAGTCAGCACTCACAACAGATCTCCGCTATCCGTATTGGTGAAGGCATTGAAAATGTGGTACGCGAGTCTATCCGCCAAACAGCGACCGGCCTTTACTCTGCGCTGACCCAGCAGCAATCGGCCTTGATTGTACAGCGTATTGAAGAGGTCCTAGCTGAACATACCGATATGTCTTATCAGGATGTGATGCTGTTGACAGTCATTGATGTTCGGCGTTTTATCCGCAAAATGACCGAGTCACATCTGTTTTCGATACCCGTACTCTCTTATCAAGAGTTGGGTGATGAAGTACAGATTGCCATTATTGGCAGTGCCGATTTGATAGGAGATGAACTCAATGCCTTTGCCGAATATTGAGCTCATGTCGGTGGTGATTGTTGATGCCATTGCGCGAGGATTAACGCCAGACACACCGCCACCGGATGGCGTGGTGCGCAGCGGCGTATTGCTGGAGATCGGGCCGACCTTACTGCGCGCCTATCTGCCGGGAGTAAAAATGGGCGAACTGTGCCGGATAGAGCAACATGGTATGCTGGCTGAGGTAGTGAAAGTGTTAACCGATCAGGTTTTACTCTCTCCGTATGCCTCACCACAGGGGTTGTGCTGCCCGCAGTGGGTTACGCCGCTTGGCGATATTCACCGCATCGCCGTCGGGCCGGCCCTATGTGGCCGGATCGTAGACGGGCTGGGTAATCCGATTGATGATCCTGCAGCAGATAATCCTGCGGTAATAAACTGTGCCACCACAAACCACACGAACGCCGCCCCGATACAGTGGCGCGCGCTCGATGCCTCTCCGCCTAACCCATTGTTACGCCAACCGATAAATCATGCCATGCTGCTCGGGATCCGCGCCATTGACGGTATGTTGACCTGTGCGCGAGGCCAGCGAATGGGGATCTTTGCCGCAGCAGGTACCGGAAAAAGCACGCTGCTCGGCCAGTTGTGCAATAACCCCAGCGCAGATGTGATAGTGCTAGCGCTGATCGGCGAGCGTGGCCGTGAGGTGCGTGAATTTTTAGAACAACAGCTGCCCGCAAACGTGCGCAGCCGTACTATTGTGGTGGTAGCGACGTCAGATAAGCCCGCCTTAGAGCGGGTAAAAGGAGTCT
>CAMTGL010000271.1 GCA_947071955.1 uncultured Plesiomonas sp. | reverse complement strand
GTTTGGTGCAAGCGGAAATAACGAAATAAACACCTAAAAACATAAAAAGATTCAAGTGACCTATTTACACCCAGATTATCAACAAGTAACTCACAATGAGGCTGCTTTTTCTGTGCATAAGTTGATGTTCGGCCTATTCAGTATGCTAATGCTTTAGTTCTTTATCCTCTATTAAGGTTCTAATTTTCTTTGTCAGTATGCACTACGCTCACGTTATGTTGGGGTGTATATGAGATATCGGGCTACTTAGGTATATAGAAGAAGAGATCTCTAGAAAAAGAGCTGTCATGCGCGAAAGCATAAGACCACGGGGATAACTCAGCCAATAGAGGCTGTGTAAAACAAATTACATTACGAGTGAGTTGTATCTGGTGTAAATACAAAGAAATAAGTGTGCGTGATCTATGAGTGTACGAAACAAGGGAAAATGAGAAGAATGGTGAAGCAAGTGTGGATGTTGATGGTATCGATATAAATATAGAGGTGTACATCTGTATAAGAGGTACTACAGAAGCGGAGGTTCACAAAAGAGATCTATCAATACAAAAAGGTGCTTTTATCCCTTTTGTTGATCTGTTGGGTATGACGTTGTGTGGGGTGCAGCCGAGAATAGGTATGCAGGAAATATGCGTTCTATTGTAGAGTGCGGACTTATCATGGTTCAAAAACAAAAAAACCTTCTTAAACATTGCTGCTTAAGAAGGTTTTTTGGTGCCAGTGGACGGACTCGAACCGTCACACCCGAAGGCGGTTGATTTTGAATCAACTGTGTCTACCGATTTCACCACACTGGCTTGTTGGTTGGCATTATACATAGCGGTTTGTGCTCTGCAATCATTTTATATGTTTTTGTGATTTAATCGATTGAAAAAAATACAATTCCTTTTGCGATACGGCAATTATCGCTACACTTTGGCTTTATTTGATTATCTACGGGATGTATATGGCTGTTATGTCTGCCTCTGGCCACGCACGTGCGGGCTTTTTTCGGCGTGTAGGTGCGTTTATCTATGATTTGTTGCTTTCTCTTGCTGTTGTGATGGTTGCAGGGGCAATTGCAGTGGGTTGTACTGCTCTATTGGCTAAAACAGGTGCAATTCAGATCCCGGTGAATATGGATGTGGCGGCATATTTAGATTCTCAACCGGTGTATTCATTCTATTTATTAGGCTGTTTCTGTTGGTTCTATGTTGGTTTTTGGCAGCGCAGCGGTCAAACGTTGGGGATGCGGGCCTGGCGTTTAAGGGTTCAACAATTAGATGGTCGTAATCTGACGATCACGCAAGCAACGGTACGTTTGGTCACGGCAACGGTAGGATTCGGAAATTTGGTGGTGTTGTTTGATCGCGGCAATTTACGCGCGTTTCAAGATTACATGGCCGATTGTGAGGTTGTTGTGCTGGGTAAAGATGAGAATTTATCGTTGTTAGGAAAACGGAAGACGCAATAATCGGATTATTTTTTCTGGTAAGCGTGACCGTAAGCCGGAATATGGCTTACGGTCATTTTTTTGTGTTTATGGTCAACGACGACGCGTTAATAAGTACCAGCTAAGAGCCAAAAACATGAGGCTTGGGAACGCTGCACCAATAATGGCGGGAACATGATATACCAAGCTTAATGGGCCAAAAATCTGGTCGGCAACATAGAAGACAAAGCCAAAGCAGATGCCGGTAAGTACGCGGGCTCCCATGGTCACGCTCCGCAGCGGGCCGAAGATGAATGAGAGAGCCAGCAGCATCATGACGCCAACAGTGACCGGTTGCAGGACTTTCCGCCACAGGGCAAGTTCATAGCGCCCTGTCTCTTGTCCGGTCTGTTTTAAGTAATGTAGGTATTGCCATAAACCGGTAATAGAGAGTGATTCCGGTTTGATGGTCACTACACTAAGTTTGTCAGGGCTTAAGCTGGTTTTCCAGCTCGACGAGAACTGTTGCACGCCTTCTACTGATTTTTCACCAATGATGGATTTATCGATTTGGTAGAGTGTCCAGCTTCCATCACTGTAATTGGCGCTATTGGCGTAGGTGACTGACTGCAATTGTTGCTGTGGGTTGAATTGGTAAATGTTAATACCATTGAGTTCTTGCTGGTTAACAATACGCTCAATATAGATAAAATCATTCCCCTCTTTTGCCCACAAGCCACCGGAGTTTGAGAGCAGTGAACCGCCATAAATGGCTTTGGCACGTAGATTACGGGCCAGTTGATCTCCCCACGGAGCCCCCCACTCGCCCAACGCCATGGTCAGTATGACGAGCGGAATGGCAGTTTTCATTACTGCCATGGCAATTTGCAGACGGGTAAAACCAGCAGCTTCCATAACCACCAGTTCACTGCGGCTGGCTAAAATACCTAATCCAAGCAGTGCGCCGAGTAAAGCGGCCATGGGAAAGAAGATATTGATATCAGAGGGTATGGTCAGCAGTGTAAATATACCTGCACTCCAGACGCTATAAGCACCCTCACCCACTTTTTTTAGCTGTTCAACAAATTTGATGATGCCAGATAGCCCAACTAATGTGGCCAGCGTCATCATGATAGTGCTAAAAATGGTACGGCCAATGTACCAGTCAAAGATCCGCATCATGCTGACGCTCCTTGCCATTTAGCACGGAAACGGCGCATTGGCACGCTATCCCAGATATTCAGTATCACACCGAGTGCTAAGAAGCCGGTGTTGGTCAGCCACATCCACGCACTGGTATCAATTCGACCATTATCAAGGGCCGATTTTAGTGAGCTTTGCAGCAGGAAATAGATCAGGTACAACAACAGGGCTGGAACAACATTAGCAAAGCGCCCTTGCCGTGGATTAACTGCAGAAAGAGGGATCACCAGCAGTGCTAAGA
>CAMTGL010000270.1 GCA_947071955.1 uncultured Plesiomonas sp. | reverse complement strand
AATTAGCTCATCACCCTGTTCGGTAATGGTATAGCTTTTTATGGTTCCAGAACGGATCGCATACAGTGATTTTAGCTCATCACCGGCTTTAAACAGTGCCTGACTTTTTTGAATCGGTTTTTTACGCTCGATGATATTATCAAGCTGATCCAATTCACTCTCATTCAGCGTGAAAGGAATACACAACTGACTGATGCTGCAGTCTTGACAATGGATAGCGCAGCCACCGGATTGGATGCGACGGATCGTCTTTTTCTCTGGGATCATACCGTATAACACTGCCTGATATTGATTTTGGTCAATTTTACCACGTTTGCTTACTGATTTGCTAATTATGTCAACTGTTGAACCGCAACATAAGCGGTTTGCAACCCATAGGTTAGAAGAAGCAGTGCAGAAACACGTTTAAACAGTGTTGTGGCCAGCAGTTTTCGTAGATATTCAGCAGTATGGCCTACAGCAAGCATGGCCGGTAATGTGCCTAGCCCAAAAAACAGCATAATAGCGCCACCTGACATGGCACTGCCAGACGCTGCTGCCCAGCTAAGGCTCGAATAGACAAGACCACAGGGTAACCAACCCCAGATAAAGCCTAGCGGTAACGTCATTAGCGGATGGCGAAGTGGCAACATTTTTTGTGCAAGAGGTTTTAATCCGCGCCAGATAAATTGGCCAGCACGTTCGATTTTTTGTAGCCCAAACCACCATTGCCCCATGTATAACGCCAGTAAAATCATCATTCCACCAGCAAATAAGCGCAGTATGGCCAGCGCATGTTTTGCTGTACTTAACTCAGAGATCGAAGCGAATAGCCCACCAATGATTAAACCGGCCAGTGTGTAAGCACTGATCCGGCCCATATTGTAGAGCAAAAGTGCACTGATTTTTCGAGTTAGAGAGTTATTTTCAGGCAGTGTAAATGTCAGCGCTGCCGCCACGCCGCCACACATTCCCATGCAATGCCCTGCGCCAGCAAGCCCGACTAGCATAGCCCCTGCGGCATCAAAAGCTATCATGGTTAGCCTGATTAGGGTGTGGGTGCTGAACTTTAGAGTCTTTTTGTTGAGTGGTTTTCTGTTTATCGAGTGGCTGTGTAATGCTCTGTTTTTCCGCTAAATTGGCAGAGCTGTCTTCTTCAAATAAAATTTGCATTCCCTGACGATTAAGATCTTCAAATTGCTCTGATTTTACCGCCCATAAAAAGATCAGTACGGCGACCAATACAAACAGCATCGCTATCGGCACAAGAATATAGATAATATCCATCAGTTACCTCGTTAGCCGTAAAGAGTTTACGACAACAATCAAAGAGCTAGCCGACATACCTATGGCCGCAATATAAGGGGGAAGCATGCCGCTGATTGCTAAAGGCAGAATGACTAAATTATACCCTAATGCCCATGCTAAATTTTCACGGATAATTTTACGGGTACGTTTAGCAAGTTCGATAGCAAAGGGGATTTTAGCCAGATTATCAGATAATAGAACTACATCGGCGGCATTTTTAGCCAGTTCCGTTCCGCCACCCATGGCCACTGAAATGTGGGCACCAGCTAGTACGGGCGCATCATTTACGCCATCACCAATCATCATCACAATATTGCCTTGCTGCTGCTTTTGTTGCAAATAATGCAGTTTTTCTGCCGGCGATAGACCTTTAGCACAGTGATCTATAGACAACTGTTGTGCAACGTTATCTGCTGCTGTTGAAGGATCACCGGTCAGTACATGAGCATGAATACGATGGTGGTGTAAGTGCGAAAGACAGCTTTTAGCTGTTGCTCTAATGGGGTCTTGCAGCCAAAAACAGGCGATGACTTGTCGGCTGTTAGCTAGATAAATGGGCAGATCGCCGTGTTTGGTATGCATGATATTGTTTGTTATTTCTACACTGGCGGGGAATTCAGTGTATTGTTCAATAAATGCTCGGTGCCCAATTCGGTAGGTTTCTCCGGTGATAACGCCGCTCAGCCCATTTACAGTGAATGTTTTAATCTGATTAGCGATAAGAGGGGCGTGTACATCACTGCCAGCCCCGGTTGTTTTCATCATTGCCCGCTGAAAGAGCCGTGCTATAGGGTGGGCACTGTGTGCTTCGAGTGCTGCAGCATGTGCAAAAGCACGTTCTTCGGTCCAATAATCATTGCTATGTTGTGATAGAGCCGTGTCTGAACTCACCGACGTTAACGTACTATCCTCTAATGAGAGTTTTTTCTCTGTGAGTGGATAGAGCGTTGTTTCGACACAAACCATATTGCCTTCAGTCAGCGTACCTGTTTTATCCATTGCCACGCAGTTAACTTGGCATAGTGTTTCGAGTACATGACTTTTACGGATTAACAGCCCATTCTGGCTCATGCGTGAAATAACACAGGTGACGGCAGTTGGCGTTGCTAATGCTAAAGCACATGGGCAAGTAGCGACCAGTACGGAAAGCGTTACCCAAAATGCTTTTTCTGGTTGATACAGGTGCCAACCAAACCAAGTTAGCCCTGCAATCAGCAAGAGTGCCCAGACAAAATAGCGCGCAATCTGATCAGCGAGTAAAACGATGGCAGGTTTGGTTTGTAAGGCCTGATCTTGTAACCGTAGAATTGCAGCAATCAGGCTGTCAGGCCCTGTGTGTGTCACTTGTGCAAGTAAATTACCTTCACCGTTAATCGTGCCTGTATAAATACAGTCTTGCGGGTGTTTAGTCACCGGTAGGTGTTCGCCGGTTAGCATTGATTCATTAATATCACTACTGCCAGAGACGATTTTTGCATCGGCCGGTATCGGCTCTCCGGGGCGAATAATAATAATATCATTCGGTTGCAGGCTTTTGGCCGCCACCTGTTCACCAGACTCCAGCGTGGCTATCGCAGGGATAAA
>CAMTGL010000269.1 GCA_947071955.1 uncultured Plesiomonas sp. | reverse complement strand
CTTAAAGGCATACCATACATGCATCACTGTTTCATTTTAGATACCGCGATCAAGCTCAAAAATCAGCATTTTACTCACGATTCATTACAAAATAGCGCACAAATTATTTACCTTACGATCATGTGCAACAATATGTTTTATTTATGTTTTATTGTTATACGGCACTAGACTGAGCTATATCAATTTGTCATTCTGCTAACATCCTACAATATACGTTACAGACATTTTGTCTCAGACACTTTACGTCACTGCCTTGATAACGAGAAAATACTCATGGAAATCACGTTCTCCCGCGCGTTTCTTAGGAATTTCTTAGGAAAATCGCCGGATTGGTACAAACTGGCCATTATCTGTTTTCTGATCATCAACCCAATCCTGTTCTTTTTTGTTGACCCTTTTGTTGCGGGTTGGACACTGATCGCAGAATTTATCTTTACCCTCGCCATGGCTCTCAAATGCTACCCGCTTCAACCGGGCGGTTTACTGGCGATTGAAGCGATTGCCATTGGCATGACCAGCCCCGAGCATGTGAAGCATGAGTTGGTGGCCAATATTGAAGTGCTATTGCTGCTGATTTTTATGGTGGCAGGCATCTACTTTATGAAGCAGCTTTTGCTGTTTGTATTTACAAAACTGCTGCTTAAAATTGAATCAAAAACCACCCTCTCACTGGCTTTTTGCTTTGTTGCAGCATTTTTATCTGCATTTCTTGATGCGTTAACTGTGGTGGCCGTTGTTATCAGTGTTTCGGTCGGGTTTTACTCTATCTACCACAAAGTTGCTTCGGGTGATGGTGTGGCTGATGAGCACGACAGCAGCAATGACAGTAAACTCAATGACGACAAGCGTAAGCAGGATTTGGAAAATTTCCGGGCCTTTTTGCGCAGCCTGATGATGCATGCCGCCATTGGTACTGCACTCGGCGGTGTAATGACCATGGTGGGTGAGCCCCAGAATCTGATCATTGCTGACCGTGCTGGCTGGAATTTTGCCGAATTTTTACTGCGGATGTCTCCTGTCACCGTACCGGTATTTATCTGCGGAATGTTCACCTGTTATCTGGTTGAGCGCTTTAAAATATTCGGTTACGGTGATCAATTGCCAAGCAGTGTTCGCCAGATTTTGCTCGATTTTGATCATCAGCAAGATACCCGCAGAACCAAGCAAGAGACGGTAAAACTGTGGGTACAAGCACTGATCGGCATCTGGCTGATTGTCGGCTTAGCGTTGCACCTTGCGGCGGTGGGGTTAATCGGGTTATCCGTGATTATTATGGCAACGGCATTTTGTGGTATTACTGATGAGCACTCACTGGGTAAAGCCTTTGAAGAGTCTCTGCCGTTTACCGCCCTGTTGACCGTATTTTTTGCCGTAGTTTCCGTTATCATTGATCAACAGCTTTTTAAACCGATCATTGATTTTGTACTACAGGCATCCCCTTCTCACCAGTTGACGCTGTTTTATCTGTTTAACGGCCTGTTGTCCTCCGTATCAGATAATGTGTTTGTCGGCACTGTGTATATTAACGAAGCCAAAACTGCGTTGATGAATGGCGCATTAAGCCTGAAACAGTTTGAACTGTTAGCGGTAGCAATCAACACCGGTACCAATTTGCCTTCCGTTGCCACCCCGAACGGGCAAGCCGCCTTTTTATTCTTGCTCACCTCAACACTGGCACCACTGCTGCGCTTGTCGTATGGCCGCATGGTCATAATGGCATTGCCTTATACCATTGTGCTGACACTGGTTGGGCTATTTTGCGTAGAATTTACCCTACAGCCAATGACTGATCTTTTTTATCAGTGGCACTGGTTGTCTAATGAAGCAAATGCCGTTCTGCTCAATGCGAATGCGCTACCGGTAGCACCCTAGCCGCATAACAAAACAAGCTGTAATAGAATATTTTCTCATGAGGCTCTATTTCCAGAGCCTTTTTTATGTGTACACTGCGATAATGCAAACGTTACGCTCTATCTGAATAACAGGGATCTATTACAGCATTATGTGGGATACTCTTTACCGCTTCTCTACAACTCGCTTATCGTGGTTTCTTATGCTACTCACCGCCACGGGGCTTGAGTTAACTGCGCTTTATTTTCAACATATCCTAAAGCTAGAACCGTGTGTTCTCTGTATTTATGAGAGAGTCGCACTGTTTGGTCTTGTCGGTGCGGCACTACTTGGTTTGTGTAACCCGAAAAATCCGGTCTTTCGCTGGTCAGCCATTGTACTTTGGATGTACAGCGCATGGCAGGGTGTTATGCTGGCGTGGGAGCATAATCAACTTCAAGTTAACCCATCACCGTTTCAAACCTGTGATTTTATGGTGCGCTTTCCCAGCTGGTTACCGCTAAACAAGTGGATTCCAGGTATTTTTGAAGCTTACGGTGATTGCGCGCAAGATCAGTGGCACTTTTTGAATATCACTATGCCGGGCTGGCTGGTATTTATCTTCGCCGCTTACCTGATTGTAGCGGTTGTCATCGCATTAGGGCTATTGCTTGGGAAGGAAAAACGCTCACTGTGGCGGTAAGATTAGCGGGTTGATTAACCTGCTGACTCTCTTTAGATGAGCGACATAATTAACAAAAAAAAACAGGCTGTTACTACAGCCTGTTTTTATATGTCATCATCCGGTTATCTGACGCTTTTTTTGCTAAAAAAACAGAAAATAAAGAATCAAAAACAATATAACGCCGATAACTGTGACATCATCGATCAGTGATTGAGCAAATTGAACCGATATTTAGTTTTCCTGTGAAGCAGAAAGCACAGCAACCATTTCATCAACCCGCTGCAAAGTTCGTATCTGCGCAAACAGCGCGTCAGCCTCATCATATTGCTTGCGTAAATAACTGAACCACTGCTTAATG
>CAMTGL010000268.1 GCA_947071955.1 uncultured Plesiomonas sp. | reverse complement strand
GTATTTAATGCAGCGTCAGGGGCAAGACGCAGTAACCCGCTTGTTACGTCTGGTTGGAAAGGGAATTTTGCATTCAGCACCATATCTGATGCGTGGATTAACCTTAGTCGGTACGGTTGCCATGTTTATGGTCGGTGGCGGTATAGTTGCGCACGGCCTGCATGCAGTGAGTATGTGGATGGGTAGCATGACTCTATATGTCAGCCACTATGCGTATCTGGGCGATATGTTGGCCATTATCACCCCCGCTTTATTGAATGCAATTTGGGGTGTGGTTGTCGGTGCGTTGGTATTTACAGTAGTTTCTGTGTGTAGCCGGATACGCGCACTCTGGCGGTAATGTTTGCTGAGGATTATTCCCTCATTAGAGACGTACCCCCACAAAATAAAAATGTACAGTAAACGATAAAGCAAAAAAAACGGGCGGTATTTATACCGCCCGATACATTGGGTAACTCAGTGCTTAATACTAAACGTTTTGATTTGAACGCTTACGTTTTAGCCTAAATGATCAATGATAGTGTGATAGTAAATCATCGGCTACAGGATCATCGCGGCAAGCCAGCCAAACATCAGCAACGGAATATTGTAGTGAACAAACGTGGGTACTACTGTATCCCAGATATGATCATGCTGACCATCCATATTCAGGCCTGATGTCGGTCCAAGAGTAGAGTCTGAGGCCGGAGAGCCTGCATCACCCAGCGCGCCGGCAACACCAACGAGTGCGATGGTTGCCATAGGTGAGAACCCAAAAGAGATACACAGCGGCACATAAATAGTGGCGATAATCGGTACGGTCGAGAATGAAGAGCCGATACCCATAGTAATCAGCAGGCCGACCACCAGCATCAAAAATGCACCCAGAGCACGGTTGTGGCCAATGACATCAGTAATCGAGTGCACTAGAGTTTCTACACTGCCGGTGGCTTTCATTACTGCGGCAAAACCGGATGCTGTGATCATAATAAACCCGATCATCGCCATCATTTGTACGCCACGGCTAAAGACATCTTGTGTATCGCGCCAGTTAATTACACCGCCGATAATAAAGATGATAAAGCCCATCAGCGCACCAAGAATGATGGAGGTGGTATACAGCTGTACACCCAGAGCGCCTAAAATTGCAGCTCCTGCCACCCACAAATGCTGAGGTTCAATGCTCTTTTTTTCCGGTTCAGCAGCCAGAATTTTTTCCACATCATAATGACGCGGTTTACGGTAGCTAAAAAATACCGCGACGAGCAAACCAACCACCATCCCCATAACAGGCAGCGCCATGGCCGTGGGCACTTGGCTTGCGGTAACGTGCAAACCGTTATTGTTGAGATTTTGCAGCAAAATATTATTGAGGAAAATGCCGCCAAACCCGACCGGAAGGATCATGTAAGGGGCAGTCAGGCCAAATGTAATGGCACATGCTACCGCGCGGCGATCCATATTCAGTTGCGCCATAACATGCAGCAATGGCGGGATAAGAATTGGAATAAACGCGATATGAATCGGGATTGCATTTTGTGAGGAGATGGCGATTAACGCGATAGCCAGCAGAAGCAGGTATTTAAACCAGAACACCTTATTGGCGCTGGCCTCAGCACCGAGTTTTTTGATCACAAACTGTGCCAGTACATCAGTAATGCCTGAACGGGAAATCGCCACGGCAAATGTACCTAACATGGCATAACTTAGCGCAATTTCAGCACCCCCACCCAGACCACCAGTAAAGGTATCGACAGTCTGCTTTAAATCCATCCCACTAATGAGCCCACCTAAAATTGCAGAAAACGTTAATGAAATCACAACGTTTACCCGCAATAAACTTAACAACAACATGACACAAACGGCAATGACAACGGCATTCATAGACAATTCAAATGTAATAGTTAATTAGAGTAAGTGTAAGATTCCGTATTCATACCCGTTTGTCGAGCATAAATTGAAATATTATGTCAGTAAGGTGTGAATCAGTGTCATACCTTTTGCAAACATCCCAAGGGAAACGTCTTGTTGCCCGAATGAATATCAACACAGCACCCGCATTTCACGTTAAAATAGTGGCATAAATTGAGTCACACTATTGTGGAGTTGGTGCATGAGCCATTTTGAATCAGGATCGCTGATGTTGGATTTAGTTCGTTATCCTGAAGAGGGCACATCTGAATTACAAGCATGGGAAGCAGCAGATGAATATCTGTTACAAGAGTTAGCCGAGCATCCGATTAATGGGCCGGTGATCATCTTTAATGATAACTTTGGTGCATTGACCTGTGCACTGCATGCACACATGCCCGTATCGGTAAGTGACTCTTATGTTAGTCAGCAGGCCATACTCAAAAATATGCAGCGTAACGGGTTAGCCTCTGAGCAGGTTATTCTGCAAGATTGTATGCAGCCTTTGCCGCAAAATCCGGCACTTGTCGTCATTAAAATTCCAAAAACATTGGCTCTGCTAGAGCATCAACTGCTGTTATTGCGCGCGGTGATCACACCGGAAACGCGTGTTATCGCTGGTGCAAAAGCGCGTGATATTCACACCTCTACCCTGAATTTATTTAGCAAAATAATAGGTGAAACTACCACTAGCTTGGCGTGGAAAAAAGCTCGACTCGTATTTGCACAGGTAGAATCTCGCCCTGGGATTGAGAATCCATATCCAACAACATGGATACTGGAAAATAGCGGTGAAACAATACACAACCATGCCAATGTTTTTTCACGGGCTTCTTTAGATATTGGTGCTCGCTTTTTCATGCAGCACTTGCCGGTTGGTATTCAGGGCAATATCGTTGATTTAGGGTGTGGGAATGGGGTGGTCGGGCTGACTGCATTGAAGCAAAACGCTGATGCGCATGTTATTTTTATTGATGAGTCTTATAT
>CAMTGL010000267.1 GCA_947071955.1 uncultured Plesiomonas sp. | reverse complement strand
GTAATCAACACAGCACTAAATTAACATCACTCGCTTCAATCACTTTCACCAACTGAGGTGGCGGCAGCTGATCGGTAAACAGATAGTCTACTTTATCGATCCCCCCCAAATTCACCATCGCACTGCGGCCAAATTTGGAGTGGTCTGTCACTAAAATCACACAACGCGAGTTGGCGATAATGGCATTTTTAGTGCGCACTTCGTGATAATCAAACTCCAGCATTGAGCCATCAAGATCAACGCCAGAAATCCCCAAAATGCCAAAATCGAGCCGAAACTGAGAGATAAAATCGAGCGTAGCTTCGCCGACAATACCGCCATCGCGGTTACGCACCTCACCACCGGCTAAAATAACGGTGAAATCCTCTTTAGTCGTCAGCAACGTTGCCACGTTTAAGTTGTTAGTCACAATACGCAAATCACGGTGCGACAGCAGGGCATGCGCCACCGCTTCCGGCGTGGTGCCGATATCAATAAATAGCGTTGCGCCATCGGGGATCAGTTCCGCTACCGACTGCGCAATGCGCGCCTTCTCTGATGAGCACATACCTTTGCGATCATGATAGGCGGTATTGACCGAACTAGAGGGTAACGCTGCCCCGCCATGATGACGGCGGATCACATTGTCAGCAGCCAGATCGTTCAGATCGCGCCGAATCGTCTGCGGACTGACCGAAAAATGTGCCACCAGATCTTCGGTACTCACGTAACCTTGTTCACGCACTAGCTCAACAATCGCTTCATGCCTTAATGTCTGTTTCACGCTCTCTCCCGTTCTCTTATTTATCTAACTAACGCTTATTGTTTTTATTGGTCTTATTCATTTTATTGGGAAGTTGGGCTGAAAGAAAAATATACACCCTGCTGCTGCCAACCACATTGCTGCAAAAATAGCACCAGTGTGGCGTGATCTTCGCGTGCCTTGTCAGACAAAGTCGCCTGATCAGCCTGCGGCAGCGCGATAACCCAGCGCTGATATTCCGGCATTAACGGCGGTAACTGCTGCAACAGATAACGGCCAACCCCGCGCCGACGTGTTGCTGCGCGAACACACAAATCATGCAGTTCGGCGGTCTTTAACTCGCCTGCAATAGGTTGACCGCTGATAGGCTGCGCGCTCAATTTCACCCCCGCCAGAATACGATCATTAAAGCGCGCAATGAGTAGCCCGTTCTCAGGCTGTATCGCCTGTTGCCACTCCTGCACCTGAGCGTGTGGCCACAGTTTGGCTAAATCAGCCTGATCGGCTGGCGTCAGTTCCATTAACCGCTCAATGGTCAGTTTCATGCGATCCCTTCCCTCTTCCAATCATCTGTTTTGCGGTTGCTTGTTGCAACACAGGCTTACCGAGTTTACCGCAGTTATTAACCACTGCATGCCGATAAATTACCGCTTCTCAGAGGCAGATAACAACATGTCAAAGATTGTGGATTATCGCGCGTGCTACAGAAAAATTGAACGATGTATCTGCATTCACGCAGTTTGATATGCAATAGAGACAACACTGCTTAATTTAGCAACAGAAAAAACCGCCTACCCGATTTTTTTCTTTCCGATAAATATCCTGACGGTTAGCCGGTTTACTGAAATTAAACTGCCGTTTAAATGTCATATCCAGAGTAAATATCCAGATTAATGCATTCAGTACAGATATATTGAAATCTTATGCTGGATTAGTAGCGGTTTTATGGAGGATAAATTCACTTGTTTCCTGATGTAGAGTGATGTTAAAAGGTTGTTTAGTTCAGGGTGTCATGAAATTGATGCAAGCAAGTTCGCAATTATGTGTGCAAGCAGCACACCCGACTCTCTGACCAACGTACCGAATGTACTTTAAGATGCGTATGACCTTCTAGCCAACCAAGACAGGGATAATCATGATGGCGATGCTCACAGGGAAAAAAAGCCGATTGGCAATCGCGTTAGGCGGCGCACTGGCGCTGCTTGGCTATGCACAGGCAGCCGAGATAAAAATCGGGGTAGCCGGACCACTCTCAGGCTCAGTGGCCCAGTACGGTGACATGCAATTTACCGGCACACGCATTGCTATTGAGCAAATCAACCAAGCCGGTGGCATCAACGGCGATAAGCTTGTCGCCATTGAGTACGATGATGCCTGCGATCCGAAACAAGCGGTCGCCGTGGCCAACAAAGTGGTCAATGACGGCGTGAAATATGTAATAGGCCACCTCTGCTCGGCATCAACCCAACCCGCTTCTGATGTGTATCAGGATGAGGGTGTCTTGATGATCACGCCGGCCTCCACCAGCCCAACCATTACCGAGCAGGGCTACAGCTTGGTGATGCGCACCATCGGCTTAGACTCCGATCAAGGCCCAACGGCCGCCAAATACATCATCAACAAAGTCAAACCGCAGCGAGTGGCGGTCATACACGACAAACAGCAGTACGGTGAGGGTATCGCCTCCAGTGTGAAAAAATCACTCGATGCGGCCGGTATCAGCGTAGTCGCCTTTGAAGGCATCACCTCGGGAGATAAAGATTTCTCAGCACTGATCGCCAAACTGAAAAAAGATCAGGTCGATTTTGTCTACTACGGCGGCTATCACCCTGAATTGGGGCTGATCTTGCGTCAAGCTCACTCAGCAGGCTTAAAAGCCACCTTTATGGGGCCAGAAGGCGTTGGTAACAAAGAGATCTCGTCTATTGCTGGTGCCGCGTCTGAAGGCTTACTGGTCACGCTGCCGAAAAAATATGACCAAGATCCGGCCAACCTACCGGTAGTTAACGCGCTGAAAGCGAAAAACCTCGACAGCACCGGCCCATTTGTCTGGACCAGCTACGCCGCGACCCCAGCCATCGTCGAGGGGCTCACGCGAGCAGGCAGTGATGACCCTGAAGCCATTGCTCAAGCCTTGCG
>CAMTGL010000266.1 GCA_947071955.1 uncultured Plesiomonas sp. | reverse complement strand
TTTCTTTGCCACCACCGAGATGAAAAAAGAGTCGGGTGCTAATGCGAAAGCGAGCCCACGTCAGCAGATAGGTATCTTGGGCGGCGGGCTGATGGGGGGCGGGATTGCATTTGTGACCGCTACCAAAGCCGGGCTACCGGTTCGGATTAAAGATGTTGCTGAAACCGGCATCAACCACGCACTGCGCTACAGTTTTGATTTGCTTAATAAACGGGTTAAAAAGCGGATTTTGCTGCGATCCCAAATGCAAAAACAGATGTTGATGCTCAGTGGTGGTTTGGATTATACCGCCTATCAACATCGTGATTTGGTGGTGGAAGCGGTATTTGAAGATTTGAATCTGAAACAAAAAATGGTGCAGGATATTGAGCTACACGGTAAGCCTGAAACCATTTTTGCCTCGAATACCTCATCACTGCCGATCCACCAAATTGCCGCCCACGCGCAGCGGCCGGAAAATGTGATAGGCCTGCACTATTTTAGCCCCGTAGACAAAATGCCGCTCGTTGAGGTGATCCCGCATGCTGGAACATCGGCAGAAACGATCGCCACAACAGTGGCTTTTGCCAAAATGCAGGGAAAGACCCCGATTGTGGTGGCTGATAAAGCCGGTTTTTATGTTAACCGTATTTTAGCACCGTATATGAATGAGGCCGCGCGCTGCTTGCTGGCGGGCGAGGCGATTGAGCATATTGATGCTGCACTGCTTGATTTTGGTTTTCCGGTAGGCCCGATTACGCTGCTTGATGAGGTAGGCATTGATGTGGGCGCTAAAATAGCCCCGATTCTTGAGCGGGAGTTAGGCGAGCGTTTTGCCGCACCAGAGGCGTTCGCCGCCTTGCTGGGTGATGATCGCAAAGGGCGTAAAAATGGCCGCGGGTTCTATCTGTATAACAGCAAAAAGAAGCTGTATCGCCTAAAAGGACAAGAGAAAAAAGAGCCGGATAACAATGTTTATAAAGTGCTGGGGGTTCAACCCAACTCATCACTTGATCCGCAGGCTCTGGCCGATCGTTGTGTATTGATGATGCTCAATGAAGCGGCACGCTGCTTGGATGAGGGGATTATCCGCACTCCGCGCGATGGTGATATTGGCGCTATTTTTGGTATCGGTTTTCCACCGTTTTTAGGTGGGCCATTCCGTTACATGGATCGCATCGGAGCTGCGCAATTGGTGCAGCAACTTCAGGAACATGCGAAGCGCTTTGGTCAACGTTTTGAACCTTGTAATGCGCTATTGCAACGTGCTGAAACTAATGCGAAATTCTATCCACAATAACAATATAACCTCCTTATGTAATCACTCCTCTTAACCAGCCGTCAGGCTGGTTTTTTTATGCGTTCAACACTCGCGCTTGGCGGTATGTTACCCATTGCGGTATACCAATAGAGAAACATAAACTGATTGAGTGAACGCTATTATGCAAATTTGGGTTGATGCGGATGCCTGTCCGAAAGTGATTAAAGAGATCTTATTTCGTGCCGCTGACAGGGTCGGGGTACAGGTAACGTTGGTGGCCAACCAGCCTCTTGGCATTCCCCCCTCTAAATTTGTCCAAGCGGTACAGGTAAGTGCGGGGTTTGATGTGGCTGATAACGAAATTGTCCGCCGTGTAGAAGAGGGCGATTTGGTGATCACGGCGGATATTCCGCTAGCATCAGAAGTGATTGATAAAAAAGGTATCGCCCTGAACCCGCGTGGTGAGCGGTATACCACGGAGAATATCCGGCAGCGCCTGAATATGCGCGATTTTATGGATACCCTGCGCTCTAGCGGTATCCAGACTGGTGGCCCTGCGGCACTTAATCAGCGAGATCGGCAAGCATTTGCTAATGAGCTAGATCGCTGGCTATTGGCATTTCAGCGTAGCCAGAAAGCGGCGCGATAAGTTCACGCGCCGCGTATTCGCTCTTTGCATCAGAGATATAATGTTAACGACACTACATTTACGCCAGATGCAGTTTTTGGCTGGCCAGTAAAAATGCCTGTGGATCGGTAATCCAATGCCCGATGTTCAGCCGCTCCTGATTCAGGTGCGCCTCACCGTGGCTGCATAAGATCAACCGATCTGCCGTGCGCGGGCGTAGCATCTCGATAATAAAACGGATCACATCAGCTCGCCGTACCTGAGTTAGCTCTTCTGCAATACGCTGGCGCTGATCAAAAGCCCAATCTTTATTCCCGATACTGACCCATGCCCGTTGTGCACGGGTTCGCAAATTAGTATCGGGTTCAGTAATTTGTGCCAGCAGCCCGTTTTTGCTGGCCTGCCACTGGGCTTCACTCAGCTCAAGTAGCACGAGCGGAAACTCATTAATAAACTCATCAATGGATTCAAGCAGATGTGTAGGCCCAGCCACCGGTGACTGCACATAAAAAATCAGCCCTGGAAAACGATTGAGCGGCAGGTTGCCGGATCCCAGCATATAACCGAGCTGTTGGCGTGTGCGCAGATCATGGAAGAAGGTTGCTGACATTAGATGGTTAGCAAAAATCGACAGCATAATATCTTTAGGCGCACAGTGTGCGGCCTGATAATAGACCAACAGCGCCGAGTCTTGGTGCGGACAGTCATATTGGCGCATCAAAGTGCTTCGCCCTTGAATACTGACCAGTTGGCGCAACGTTTCTGTTCCCGAATTGTTGTCGGTTAGCAGGGCATCAGTCAGTTGTTTTCCCAGCGCTTTGGCTTGCTCGGCTGGCCAGTCACCGTAGACCAGCATTTCGATGTGTACTTGTGAAAACATCTGTTCAACAAAGGCGGGGAGTTCACTGAGTGTCACCGTTTCAAGTGCCGGTAGCAGCTTCTCATACGGTGGATTATTCGGTTGCAGTAAACCGGTCAGTGGATTAAACAGCAGTGAAAGAGGATTATCGTCAGCCCCAT
>CAMTGL010000265.1 GCA_947071955.1 uncultured Plesiomonas sp. | reverse complement strand
CGCAGCGGGTGAGCAAGAGCCATTGATTCAACAAGTTAATCAAAAAATGACCGAGCTAAACCACTATCTTGATCTGACTGTGAATGCCACCGACCCCGGTCAGTCGGCGCTGAAAGCTGTACAGTTACGATTAAACAATAAGTACTCAGATCCGGCCTTTGCACTACAACAGTATGCCCGCAATCTGCCCGTACCACTGGATCGTTGGGTGAGTCAGTTGGCGGAACAAAGTGCACAGTTGGTGGTTGATTTGGCGATCTCTTCTCTGAATCAAGCATGGTTAGATCAGGTTATTGTGCCGTTCAATACTCAGTTGGCTGATCGTTACCCGTTTGATCCCTCTTCAACCAAAGATGCGCCTCTTTCTGAAATAGAGCGTTTTTTCTCTCCAAATGGCACATTAGACAGTTTTTATCAGGCCAATCTTAAACCAATGGTTGAAGGCGGGTTGATGGATGCTGATTTAGGTTCGCCTATTCAGTTGGAACTGTTAAAGCAACTGGAGCGGGCAACACAGATCCGAGAGACCTTCTTTAATAGCCAAGGGTCATTAGAGGTACAGTTTGCGTTAGAGCCAATTGAACTGACCGCCAATAAACGCCGTAGTGTTCTGAATCTTGATGGCCAATTGTTGGAGTATGCCCATGGGCGGCGTAATAAAATCCCCTTGATCTGGCCGAATTCGATGCGTGATGGTGCGGAGAGCAAGATTACTCTGGTGCCTGATAATCAAGAGAGATCCCCTCGCAGTGAAGGGTTTATTGGCCCTTGGGCGATGTTTCGTTTGATACAAAAGGGTGATCTAACGCAGGTGAATGAGGCGACTTTTGATGTGCGTTTTCCTGTTGATCAAGGTGCCATGACATACCGCGTGTACGCGGATGCTAGCCATAATCCGTTTGCGGGTGGGTTATTTAGCCAATTCCGCCTACCAGAATCACTCTATTAATTCAGGGAGAAGTGCATGTGTCCTTCAATTGTGTTGCTTGGTGATCTGGGAACCGATCATGATGGTTTTCACCCTTCCCCTGTGATGACGGCAAGTTCAGATGTCTTTCTCGATAGTAAACCACTTGCTCGGCAAGGCGATGCATTGCAGCCACATAATAAACCCGGTAGCCCGCCGCATCCACGCAGCATCTCTGGAGGTATTGACTCGGTGCTGGTTAACGGAAAACCGATTGCTGTGACCGGAAGTACTGTTGGTTGTGGTGGTGTGATGATTGGTAGCAGCAGTGGCAAGGCAGGGTAATGTTAAAAATGATAATCCAGCAAAATAACCAGATCTAAGGTGAAAATGGATGGCAGAGAGTACGGGATTACAGTTTACCGTGAAGGTGGGAGCTTTACCTGATTCGACCTTTGCAGTAGCCACGTTCGATTTGGATGAAACGCTGAGCGAGCCTTTTACCTTAAGTTTGGCATTGGCCAGTTTACAGCCAGATATCGATTTTTGTGCCGTATTGGATCAGCCCTGTGAGCTTTTGGTGTGGGTTGAGGGCGTTTTACAGCGACGGATTAACGGTGTTGTGAGCCAGTTTGTACAGGGGGAAACAGGTTTTCGCCGAACCCGTTATCGTATGGAAGTAAGGCCGATGTTATGGAGATTGAGCCTGCATCAGAATGCTCGAATTTTTCAGGCGCTGCAGCCACAAGAGATTATCAGTATTTTACTGCAAGAGGCAGGGATCACCGAATATGCGTTTGCGTTGAGAAATGTGCATGCTCAGCGAGAATATTGTGTGCAGTATCGAGAGACAGATCTAGCTTTTATCAGCCGATTAGCTGCTGAAGAGGGAATGTTCTATTTCCACGAGTTTGAGCAGAGCAAGCACCGCGTGGTGTTTGCTGATGATACCGCAGCCTTATTCCGTGGCCCGGATCTGTTTTTTAATCCTGCGAATCAGGGGATGCAGCGGGGAGCCTATATCCGGCAGTTTCGCTATCAAGAAACCGTTCGCTCAACGGATGTGGTGCTGAAGGACTACTGTTTTAAGACGCCTGATTATGCACTAATGCATAAAAATCAGACAACAGGACTGACACATCAGCATATTGGCTATCAGTATTTTGATTATCCAGGGCGTTTTAAACAGGATATCAATGGTAAGGCTTTTACTGGGTATCGTCTTGATGCATTACGTGTTGATGCGGTGATGGGGCAAGGCACATCGAACGCGGCAGAACTCAGGCCTGGTTTGTATTTTTCCTTATCAGAGCATCCGAATAATAACGTCAATATTAACTGGCAAATAGTACGAGTTCATCACCATGGAGAGCAACCACAGGCGCTGGAGGAAGAAGGGGGAGCTAGTGCTACCGTTTACTACAACAGTTTTGAATCGGTGAAAAAAAGTACAGTTTGGCGTTTGCTCGCACCGCATAAACCACAGATTTATGGCTCACAGATGGCTACTGTTGTTGGTCCCCAGGGGGAGGAGATTTACTGTGATGAGTATGGTCGGGTCAAACTGCAATTTCCGTGGGATAGATACGGTACGAGTGACGCGCAAAGCTCTTGTTGGGTACGAGTATCACAAGGTTGGGCGGGTGGGCAGTATGGCATGATAGCAATTCCTCGTATTGGCCATGAAGTGATTGTCTCTTTTTTAGACGGTGCCCCCGATCAGCCCATTGTGACAGGGCGGACTTATCATATGACTCAGCATTCACCGTATACGTTGCCTGTGCATAAAACGCGTACTGTGCTGCGCACCGAGACTCATCAAGGGGAAGGCTTTAATGAATTACGTTTTGAAGATCGGGCTGGGCAGGAAGAGATCTACATCCATGGCCAAAAAGATCTGAATGTGCTGATCGATAACGATACTCCGTGGTGGCTTAAACACGATGAACATTGTGATATCGAGCATCAGCGCATAACACATATTAATCC
>CAMTGL010000264.1 GCA_947071955.1 uncultured Plesiomonas sp. | reverse complement strand
ATCAAGCGCAGGGCCATACTTATTTAAATAGTTATTAATCAGCTCACCATCAACCAATACATTGTTCTTTTTCATATAATCAATAACACTGTTCGGCAACGGTAGCTTTGTTTTATCATCACCCTTTGCCGCTTCAGCAATCACTTCATCAACACGATTTGACATTTCTTGGTCATCTCTAGCTTCCGTGGATACTCGTTGCATTTCGTTATATTTTCCTTGGAGTAAATCTGCAAATGTACCCATGCAAAAATATAAAGAATCCATTATGCTTTGAATGCTAAAAGATGAAGAATAAGTTGTTAATTCACTTAAAACTTTGGTTGGTGGCGTTAGATAACTTTGATTTACGCTGCTATTTTGTGTAGATAAACGAGCGCTTCTCATACGTCACTCCTGATGCTATTTATTATCACCGTGCTTGAAACATACCCGAGCCATAGGTAATAAGCTATACAGTAAAATCCCTGATATAGAGGGTAACTGTATGCAGATGTTAAATAACAAAAAAGAGATTTAAAAAATAGCTTCTGAAGAGATGTTTTATTAAGCACTTAAGCATAATCTTTCGTGTGGTGAATAATACATACATTTTGGATGATGACTTAATTTTTGGGGCGGCTAATACATTTCAAGAGAAGATAAAGTACTAAAATAACATTTACAGTCATTCATTAACGCGACATGTTGTACTTATCACTAAATAGTGTGTGGATAAACTTCTCAAACTCGCATTTTAAAACAAACCGGTGGAAATCACCTGCCGACTTTTCTGTTGAAAAATCCCACACGGTATACAGGCAACCAATTGAAATCACGAAAAGAAAAATATAGACAAATTTATTCCGCTTTTGCATCGAATACCTTTTAATCACCAACGTGAACAATCATAAATCATCATAATCTGTCATTTTATGACAGTAGCATTCAAATTGAAACAAATTAGTGCAAAAGGAAAAGACAGGCATCCTATCATGCAGCGAGAATGCCTGTCTTATGGTTTACGGCCGCTCGCCGTTTTGTAATCGGCGGTTAATATCTTCAATAACCGGAATAATATCTGCCAAGGTATCAATGACATAATGTGCGCCAGCGGCACGCAATTTATAACTCGCCGGTTGACGACGCTCTGCTATCTCTGTTGCACTCATCGCGCTGAATGTTTCCCATGTCGCGCCAAATTCATTACCCGATACAGCTAAGCCAACGGTCCACATACCCGCATTGAGCCCTTCGGTGATACCAGGTACTGAGTCATCCACTTTCACACAGTGCTGAACAGCATCAATACCCAACGCCAGCACATTGGCAAGCGCCATCCAAGGGCCGGGACGCGCGCCGGCGGCAAGGTCATCACTGGCAACCCAATGATCGGGAGCATATCCGTGTTGTGCTGCGACAGGCACCAACGCCTCCATCACCGGACGCGGATAACCAGAACAAGAGCCGATACGCATTCCCTGATCACGTAACTGATTTAAGACCGGCAGTACACCCGGAATAGGTGTGGCGAAAAATTTTACGGCTTCGATTTGCAATGGCATAAACGTCTGATAAATCATATCAATATCTGATTTATCCATTGGGCGACCAAACTGAGTAAACCAGCGCTGAGACACTGAAGGTAAGCGGCTTAACGCTTCAATATGCGCCCATTTTCCCAAGCCCATAGGCTGTCTGGCTTCTTCTAGACTAACTGGAAAATCATATGCAACAGCAAATGCCTCGACAAAAATAGACGTTGGTGCAAAAGAGCCAAAATCAACAACTGTACCAGCCCAATCTAGAATTAACGCGTTAACAGCAGACATAAAAAACTCCAAAAAGACAATAAAAAGCACAATGCAAAATAATGACAGGAAAAAGGTAAACTCAATGATCTCAGTGTATTTGCGTGGCTATCGCACTGTCACGCCAGTAACAGGCTTTGCTCACTGCCTTCAGCAGTTGCTCAATATGGTGTGGCGTAACATCACCAATATTGCCAATACGAAAACAGTCAGCCTCTGATACTTTGCCGGGGTAAATCACAAATCCCTGTGCTTTCAGGGCCTGATAAAAATCCATAAAACGGTAATCAGGGTGTTTTGGTGAGTGAAATGCGGTAATAATCGGTGATTGCCATGCCTCTGGTAAGAGCGGTTTAAAACCTAAAGCATGCATTCCCTGTACTAATAGCGTTTGATTGGCCTGATAGCGCTCGGCACGGGCACTGATCCCCCCCTCTTCTTCTAGTTCTCTGAGCGCTTGAGCGAATGCTAATACCGTATGTGTCGGAGAGGTAAAACGCCACTTCCCGCCCTGTAGCTCCATGGTTTTCCATTGCGCATGCAAATCTAGCGATACGGAACGCGCCTGACCGACACAGGCTTCAAGTGCTGAACGTCGACCGATCACAAAGCCAAAACCGGGCACACCTTGTATGCATTTGTTGGCTGAACTGATCAAAAACTCAATTCCCAGCGCTTCAATATCCAGCGGAATACCACCAAAGCTGCTCATTGCATCAACAATCAACCTAATGCCCTGCTTACGGCACAATGCGGCAACATCAGCCAGCGGATTTAACATACCGGTGGTGGTTTCACAGTGCACCATGGCCAAATGCGTGATCTCAGGGTGACGTTGTAACATTAACTCTATCTGTATAATTTCCGGCCGCTGAGTTTCACCGCAATCAAGCACTACATGTGATAACTTCAAGCACGCGGCCATTTCAGCCATGCGCGCGCCATACGCACCATTATTGATAATTAAAAGGGTGTCAGTGTTGCTGATGACCGAACCCAAAACACTTTCAACTACATAACTACCACTACCTTGCAGTAATACGCTGCTGTAGGCATCTGGCGTAGCAGTGGCTAAACGCACCAGTTCACGACGAATCGGCTCTACAATACCGAGGTTGTAATCAGT
>CAMTGL010000263.1 GCA_947071955.1 uncultured Plesiomonas sp. | reverse complement strand
TCATTACACTTGGCACCCCACATCAGCGTGCCAGCACCGCAGCCCGTCTGCAACAACTGGGGTTGGGGTGGATGATGGGAAATTCCTGTGAACACGGGTTGCTGCAAACCGACTTACCAGAAACCTGGTCGGTTGATATTCCGTTAGGCACGGTAGCTGGAACAACCGCCATTGGTATGCGGCCTCTGCTATTTTGGCAGTGGGATAGCGAGCCCAATGATGGTTTAGTCTTGGTTCGTGAAGCAAAAATAGAAGGCTCTACTGATCATATTGACATTGCCGTCACGCATACCAACATGATTTATCAGTGGGATGTTATCCAGCAAGTTGACCATTTTTTACAACATCAGCACTTTGCTCATGGCGATCAAGATGCACAACAGGCAGTAAATGCGTAAACTTCACTCTTTTATCGTCTGTTGCGAGATACCCTAATGAATACCTTTTCTACACTTTGCCGACTGTTCGGCACACTGTTCTATCGTCAGCCCGATGATACCGTTATGCCGCCAGTACTGGCCATGATTGAGCAAGGGGCACTGAATGAAATGTGGCCACTGGTATTGAGTGATAACAGTGAATTTGCCATGAAACAGTTGCGAATGAAGCAGGATATTGCAGCGCTCAGCCGTGACTATCAGCATCTGTTTGCCGCAGAGGGCAGCGTATCACTATTTGCCGCTGACTACGGCATCGATAGCAGCGAATTTCCGGCATTCCAGCAACAAGTTGGCATGCCTGCGGCCGCCGGAGATGTCGCACTGCGAGGGCATTTTGGCTTGATGCTATTAACCGCATCTTGGGTTGAAGATCACAGCGCAGAAGATGAAGTTACCGCACAAGAGCAGCTGTTTCAGCACTACCTATTACCTGCGGCAGCCAAAATTCTCGGCCAAATTGAAACACACGCCACCAGTGGTTTTTACCGTGGCCTTGCCGTGCTAACACGCGAAGCTCTCTCAGCCATGGCCGATGAGCTGGTCGAGCAATTAGAGCAGCAGCAAAACGATGCCGCTGACACTGAATAAGCACCGAATAAGCAATAAACCGTACACGAAATAGCATTACGATACTGATAAAAAGCAAAAATGGGATCTGTACTCTCGGTTACCGAGTACAGATCCCGTTATTATTTTGCGCATTATTGCTTGTCACCACGGATGCCAAGCAAGTAACGGTGGCCAGATTATTCCGACAGCGGAATGACAATCTTACCTGGCTTAATTTCAATGCCTTTTGCTAACTGACGTACCAGCGCCTCTTCTTTGCTCCGATTTGAATCAAGCACATAAACCGGAGTTTGGTTAAAGAACAGTTGTAATGAGTTTTTCAGATACGGCAGCAAAACCTTCGTGCTCTTATCCATAGACTCAGGGCTGGCAGTTGCACTTAATAGCTGCATATCACGCAAATAGATAGAGCCGGTATCATGATCAAAATAGGGGCGGGCAGCCAGTGATAAATTAATGGTTGCGTGATCTTTACCCACCAAAGTATCTAAATTTAGATCAGCAATCCCGTCTAAAATGACCTGATTTGGCTCTGCACGGCCAATTTTAGCCGTCATATCCTTCAGCGTAATGTGCGCTTCAAAGACACCGGGCAATCCTAGCTGTTTTTGAAACTCAACTTTTTGCTGCAAATACTCATTAACCTGCTGTTCGCTCAATGAATACTGAGTCAGTTGACTGCATGCGCCAAGAAAGCCGGTCAGCAGCAGAGCTAACACTACATAGAATTTCTTTGTCATGGTACATCTCTGATTACACATAAATAGGCGGGCAGAATACCGTTTACCTCTTCAAAGATCGAGCCAGAATGTGCGGTTGCTCGGTATTTATTCAAGGGGAACTTGACAGGGTTCTGAACATAACTTACTGAAGAGGTAACAGATATCAGAGCGCTTAGGCGTGATTGAATCAAAAAGCATAACCTAACAAAAACGTATAATATGTGAACAGCTGATGTAATTTACTGCAACCTATAAATAAATCACCGTAAAGCACCGACAGATTATTCCCAATAACCAGACACTTGAGTATAGTAACACCTTGTACAAGCCCAAACATTGGAATGTCAGGTGAGCAGTAAGATCTATCAATGGCCCGTTCGCGTTTACTATGAAGACACGGATGCAGGAGGGGTCGTCTACCACGCACGTTATGTCGCCTTTTTTGAACGTGCGCGAACCGAACTACTACGCAGTAGTGGATTCGAGCAGCACACGTTACTGCAAGGTAATATCGCCTTTGCCGTGCGTCGTATCGTTGTTGACTACCGTTTACCGGCACGCCTTGATGATCTCCTCACTGTCGAGACAGAAATTGTCACAGTGCGCGGGGCATCGATAACATTTAACCAACGAATTATTCATCAGGATGGGCGGTTACTGTCATCAGCCGAAGTATTGGTTGCATGTATAGACCCGTCAAAAATGAAACCTGTTGCACTTCCAGCTGTGTTAGTCGCGGAGTTTACCAGTGTCTGCTGAAATGAACCTGTTAGACCTTTTCTTAAAGGCAAGTTTTATGGTTAAGATCGTCATGATGATCTTAATCGGTTTTTCCATCACCTCTTGGGCCATTATTATTCAACGCTCACGCATATTGAATGCGGCCACCCGTGCAGCCGATGCCTTTGAAGACCGTTTTTGGTCTGGCATTGATTTAGCGCGCCTGTATCAAGAAAGCTCAACCCGCCGCGATGAACTTGGTGGCACAGAACAAATTTTTTATTCAGGATTCAAAGAGTTTGCCCGTTTACACCGTGCCAATGGCCATGCGCCGGAAGCTGTACTTGAAGGGGCATCACGCGCTATGCGGATCTCAATGAACCGCGAGCTTGAAAGCTTAGAAAATAACATTCCATTTTTGGGAACCGTGGCCTCTATCAGCCCATATATCGGCCTGTTTGGTACTGTGTGGGGG
>CAMTGL010000262.1 GCA_947071955.1 uncultured Plesiomonas sp. | reverse complement strand
ATGACCCAAAATACAACTCAGGATTCGTCCCTTAAAGCACAGGAAACCCGTGGTTTTCAGTCTGAAGTTAAGCAACTGCTGCAATTGATGATCCACTCACTGTATTCTAATAAAGAAATTTTCTTACGTGAGCTGATCTCAAACGCCTCTGATGCGGCAGATAAACTGCGTTTTCGTGCGCTGTCACAGCCTGATCTGTATGAAGGCAACGGTGAGCTGTGTGTCCGCCTTTCGGTAAACAAAGAGGCTGGAACGATTACCATCAGTGATAACGGTATTGGTATGACCCGTGCCGATGTGATTGATCACTTAGGTACTATTGCAAAATCAGGTACAAAAGCATTTTTAGAGTCAATCGGCTCTGATCAGGCGAAAGATAGCCAACTTATCGGCCAGTTTGGTGTTGGTTTCTACTCCGCATTTATTGTGGCTGATAAAGTGACCGTACGTACGCGTGCTGCAGGTGTGAGCGCAGATCAGGGCGTGTTCTGGGAATCTGCCGGTGAAGGTGATTATACCGTTGCCGATATTACCAAAGCTGATCGTGGTACTGAAATCACGCTGCATTTACGTGCTGATGAGCATGAGTTTTTAGATGACTGGCGTTTGCGCTCTATCATCGGTAAATACTCTGATCATATCAGCCTGCCGGTTGAAATTCAGACCCGTGAGCAGAATGAAGATGGTAGCGAAGGCGATCTGAAGTGGGAAAAAATCAACAAAGCGCAAGCCTTGTGGACCCGCAACAAAGCTGACGTATCTGACGAAGAGTATAACGAATTTTACAAGCATATCTCACACGACTTCTCTGATCCAATGAGCTGGAGCCACAACCGTGTTGAGGGTAAGCAAGAGTACACTAGCTTGCTGTATATCCCTGCACATGCGCCTTGGGATATGTGGAATCGTGATCATAAGCACGGTCTGAAACTCTATGTACAGCGCGTATTTATTATGGATGATGCCGAGCAGTTCATGCCGACATACCTGCGCTTTGTTCGTGGCCTGATTGACTCTAATGATCTGCCGTTGAACGTTTCGCGTGAAATTCTGCAAGATACTCGCATCACCCAAAGCTTACGCAGTGCTTGTACTAAGCGTGTGTTGCAGATGCTGGAAAAACTGGCAAAAACCGATGCAGAGAAGTACCAGACGTTCTGGAACGAGTTTGGTCTGGTGATGAAAGAGGGCCCAGCAGAAGACAGCGCGAACAAAGAGACTATCGCCAAACTGCTGCGTTTTGCTTCTACCCAAAATGATAACGATGTTCAAAATGTGGCGTTGGCCGATTATGTCAGCCGCATGAAAGAAGGTCAGGAGAAGATCTACTTTATCACGGCCGACAGCTATGCTGCCGCGAAAAACAGCCCACATCTTGAGTTGTTCAACAAAAAGGGCATCGAAGTTCTGCTGTTATCCGAGCGCATTGACGAGTGGATGATGAGCTACTTAACTGAGTTTGACGGCAAACAGTTCCAATCTGTGACAAAAGCGGATCTGGATCTGGGCGCGCTGGCAGATAAAGAAGAGGAAGAGAAGCAGAAGGAAGCTGATGCTGAATTCACCTCTTTTGTCGAGCGTGTTAAAGGTTATCTGGGCGAGCGCGTGAAAGATGTACGCCTGACCCACCGTTTAACCGGTACACCGGCACTGGTGACAACCGAGTCAGATGAAATGACGACTCAAATGGCTAAATTGTTTGCTTCCGCAGGCCAGAAAGCCCCTGAAATCAAGTATGTGTTCGAGCTAAACCCTGAACATATGCTGGTGAAGAAAGTGGCTGACACCAGTGATGAGCTGCAGTTTAATGAGTGGGTTGAGTTGCTGTTGGAACAGGCTATGCTGGCAGAGCGTGGTAATTTGGAAGATCCAAGTGCCTTTATTCGCCGCATGAACCAACTGTTAACAGCGTAATGCACTAAGCAGTATCAAGCCATATCCGTGGTATAAAAGCATAACAGAGACCTGATATGCATCAAATTTAGCCACTGTATTAACGCCGTTTGTCTTTGTACAGGCGGCGTTTTATTTTGTATTTATTGCTTAAATATTCAACATAATTCAGTTTTTATTGCCGGATGCACGGTGATAGCGGGTGCTGATCTTGAGTTTGGCGCTGAGTCAGTGTTATGGTTTATCCCTAAAAAAATTATACCCTTCATTATTATCTTGAATTCTAAGAGAGAGGAATCATCTATGCGTATTATTCTGCTCGGTGCTCCGGGTGCAGGTAAAGGCACTCAAGCGCAGTTCATCATGGAGAAATACGGAATTCCGCAAATCTCAACCGGTGATATGCTGCGTGCTGCGGTCAAAGCTGGAACCGAGCTGGGTTTACAAGCGAAAGCAATCATGGATGCAGGTCAGCTGGTTACAGATGAGCTGATCATCTCTTTGGTTAAAGAGCGTGTAGCGCAAGAAGATTGCCGTAACGGTTTCTTGCTTGATGGTTTCCCACGTACTATTCCACAAGCTGATGCAATGAAAGAGGCCGGTATTGCGGTTGATTTCGTACTGGAATTTGATGTGCCTGATCAGGTTATTGTTGATCGTATGAGTGGCCGTCGTGTACACCCAGCATCAGGCCGTGTCTACCACGTTGTATACAATCCGCCAAAAGTGGAAGGTAAAGATGATGTGAGCGGTGAAGATCTGATTATTCGTGTAGATGACGAAGCTGAAACCGTACGTAAGCGTTTAGCCATCTATCATGACCAGACTGAACCTCTGGTGGCTTACTACAATAAAGAAGCTGATGCAGGCCAGACCCGTTACTTCAAATTAGACGGTACACGTAACGTTGATACCATCAGCCAAGAGTTAGCGACCATTCTGGGTTAGTCCCCAAAACACGCTAAAGTGGCAAAATAGAGTAACAACCAGAGAATAAAAGGTGGCTTAGCCACCTTTTTTGTATAGCCAGTTTAGAATGTGGGCACATCTGTTTTAC
>CAMTGL010000261.1 GCA_947071955.1 uncultured Plesiomonas sp. | reverse complement strand
CTACCATGTCATTCCCAACACGTTCAAGCAGTGCATTTAGTACGGCTTCTTCGCGAAAATCACCTTGCAAGAAATCAACCCCGACCATCGGGTCCATCGGTAAAATATCACAAGCAATGACGTGCCCTTGATCACCAATTTTATCAACCACATATTGTGACCACCCACCAGGAGCAGCACCAAGGTCAACAATTGTCATGCCTGGTTTAAACAGTTTGTCTGATTGCTGAATCTCTTCCAGTTTAAAATAAGCACGCGAACGTAGTCCCATTTTCTGGGCTTCTTGTACATACTTGTCATGAAAGTGTTCATCTAACCAGCGCGATGAACTGCCTGTGCGTTTTTTCTTAACCATATTTCATCCGATACGCAAACAAACTATGCGGAATTGTCTCTCACGCTTGGTGATAAACACTAGATGGCGGTAGAATGCCGCGTTTTCAACCTTTAGAGTGAAAAAAGCACCATGACTCTCTCCAACAAACAAAAGCAGCACCTGAAAGGTCTTGCTCACCCACTCAAGCCCGTGGTAATGCTTGGCAATAATGGCCTAACCGAGGGTGTGCTTGCTGAAATTGACGGCGCACTGAATCATCATGAACTGATTAAAGTTAAGGTTGCCGCGGAAGAGCGTGAAACCAAAGCACTGATCGTTGATGCGATTGTACGTGAAACCAAGGCGCACAAAGTTCAGGTGATCGGTAACATTCTTGTACTATACCGCCCAAGCGAAGATCGTAAAATTTCTCTGCCTCGCTAATTATTAGCAGGGAATTGACGATTTACATCTTATCAAAGGCCGCTTTTGCGGCCTTTTTTTTGCCATGATGTCGGTGTTGATGCCTCTTTTTAGAGGTATTTTACGTCTAAAATTTCAAATTCGACTTCGCCACCCGGTGTACGAATAACGACAACATCATCTTGCTCTTTACCAATCAGGCCACGAGCAATCGGTGAGTTAACCGAAATCAGGTTTTGTTTAAAATCGGCTTCATCATCGCCCACAATGCGGTAGTTTTGCTCTTCATCAGTTTCAATGTTCAACACTGTCACCGTTGAGCCAAAAATAACTCGGCCATTGTTTGGCATTTTGGTGATATCAATCACCTGTGCATTGGATAGCTTCGCTTCAATTTCTTGAATACGGCCTTCACAAAAACCCTGCTGTTCACGTGCAGCATGGTACTCAGCATTTTCTTTCAGATCACCGTGCTCACGCGCATCAGCAATGGCATCAATGATCTCTGGACGACGTACGTTTTTGAGGAAATCAAGCTCTTCGCGCAGTTTCTCAGCACCGCGTACTGTCATTGGGATCTGGTTCATAAAGCGTATTACCCCTTGCAAACGAACTGTTTTTATCAAGTCAGTAAAAACAAAAAAGCAGCGTGGCTTACCTAACAAGGTAAAGCCAATACCGATAAATTAATATTTCTATTCTAACGTGGAGTTAAGCATGGGTCATCGTTTACTTTTTTCCTACTTTGTTCATAGTATGTGAACACTTCCACTTAATTTGTATTCAGTCATGCGTTTTTTTATCACTACCGCGCTTACCGCCTGTATTCTTTCGGTGCAGGCTCACGCTAGCATTATACCCATTAATGATTATGAGCAGGCATTACCCCCTGGTGCTCAAGCCACGGTATTAGTGCAATCAACGGCCAGTAATCAGCCGATGCTAGCGTATCAACCCGATAAAATGGTATTACCTGCCAGCACCCAAAAAGTGTTTACTGCATTAGCTGCGCTGTTAGAACTTGGGCCAGACTTTCGTTTTAATACCACAGTAGGGACATCAGCAGCGATCCAAGAAGGGGCTATAAATGGCGATTTGGTGGTTAAATTCACTGGTGACCCGCGTTTAACCCGTGATCAGGTTCGCAATTTAGCGCTGCAATTATCCAAGCAAAATATTCGGTCTGTCAGCGGAAATTTAGTGATAGATACATCTGTCTTTGGCAGCCACGATAAAGCACCAGGCTGGTCGTGGAACGATTTAACCCAGTGTTTTAATGCACTACCTGCAGCCGCCTCTATTGACGGAAACTGCTTTTATGCGGTGCTCAACAGTGCCCCAACTCTGGGCGATCTGGCTACAGCATCCGTTGCCTCACGCTATCCGGTAACGGTTGAAAGTGAAGTCAGAACCGTGAGCCGCAAAATGCCCGAAGCCCGCTATTGCGAGCTAGATGTCGAACCTAAAGACAACAACCGTTATGTATTAACCGGTTGCTTGGTTCAGCAAAAAGAGCCGTTTGGCCTGAGTTTTTCAGTACAAGATCCGGCTAACTATGCAGCGGGTATTGTGCGTCAAGAGTTAACTCGCGCAGGTATTACCATTAGTGGTGAAAACAAGATTAGCCGTACTCCGGTCACCATGGACAATATTCTGGCCGAGAATGTTTCAAAACCGGCCTCTGCGCTGCTTAAAACTATGCTCAAAGAGTCTGATAATCAGATTGCCGATGTGATGTTTCGCACCGTTGGCCAGCACTACTACGGTGTTCCGGGCACATTTCGTTCCGGTTCAAATGCAGTCAAGGCGATTTTATCGAGCAAAGCTGGCGTACGGTTTGGTAATACGTTGATGGCCGACGGTTCAGGGTTATCACGGCACAATTTAGTGTCAGCTCAAACTATGATGGATGCCCTGCAGTATATTGCGCGCCATGATGCAGAGTTGGGCATGATTGCTATGCTGCCAGTTTCGGGCACTGACGGTACGTTGCGATACCGAGCGAGTGTACGAGATACACCACTTAAAGGGCAGGTTCATGCGAAAACTGGCGCACTACAAGGGGTCTATAATCTGGCCGGATTTATGCGTAATGCACGTGGTGAGCAAGTTGCTTTTGTGCAGTTTGTTTCCGGATATTCAGCCGAAGATCACCGTACCCGCCGCGCCGGTTTAAACAAATTTGAATCTCAACTCTATAAGGCTATTTAC
>CAMTGL010000260.1 GCA_947071955.1 uncultured Plesiomonas sp. | reverse complement strand
CCGAATGCCATATAATACTCAGCGTTATTAATGGTGCTGATGGCAATGGTTGATAATGGGAACAGTTGGTGTGTACGCAGTATTGTCGCATTCAGACCGGCAATATCGGCCACCTGCTCAGTGCTAAACAGCAAGCTTTCAACTAAAATTTGCTCGCCAGAGATAGCCAGATACGCTTCCAACCCATCATCATTACGGATTAACAGCGTGTCAGCATGTGCTTCAACATCCCAGCCAGTATGTGCACTCAGGCGTTGTTGTAAATCAGCGTATTGCCATTTCATCGTCGAGATCCTTACCGGTTATTTGGATACATCCATCTAAAAACCTATTCCAGTAGTGCTATTTCAGTTGCCATTTTTATCTCAGGCATCTGCTCGCCATCATCACATGTCGTGTTTTTACGCGCAGACCGAGACAAAATGAGCTGCACAATACATTCAAACATTTATTGGCGTTTATTCAGTATCTATTGGGATAGGCTCTACGCAAGTTAATAGCGTTGCTTCTTTTGCCTATGTTGTGTTTTGCCAACGTTGTGGCAAATTCACGAATACCTTTCTCTATGACACTGATATGGTGGCGCAGTTCAGGTATATCAACCGTTTCTATATGACGATTTTGCATAACGAGACTATCGCCAAGAGAGTTAAGATTTACATTTACGGTGTGAACTGTACATACATGGTGACATTCTGCTTTTTACTTGCGTATTTATCAGTGTGATATGCTGGAAATGCGTGAGTTAATAACATTAACCACCCAGATGATTATCGGGTGATATTTATTGCGAAACGATAGCCAGTGGTTTCCACTCAATGCTATGGAGTGTTTTTGTGAACAGTACTTTCGTGAACGATATTTGTATAAAGAGTACCGGTGTAAACAGTGCCAGTATGAATGATGCTGCGAAAAATCCGCAGCTCAATCTCAATATTGTTGTTGATGAAAACATGCCGTATGCGCGTGAGTTGTTCGGGCAAATTGGGCGGGTGCATCCGGTCGCGGGTAGGCCAATGCCAACTGAGGTGCTGGCAAACGCTGATGCACTGATGGTTCGCTCAGTCACGCAAGTTAATCAGGCCCTGCTGCAAAAAACCTCGGTTGGGTTTGTTGGCACGGCAACTGCAGGTTTTGATCATGTGGATACCGCATGGCTGGCTGAATCTGGTATCGGCTTTTCGTCGGCTCCCGGGTGTAATGCGGTTGGCGTGGTGGAGTATGTGATCTCCGCACTGCTGATACAGGCAGAACAGTCAGGCTTTTTACTGCAAGATAAAACCGTGGGTATTGTCGGGGTTGGGAATGTAGGCTCACGCTTACACCAGCGTTTACAGGCGTTGGGCATTAATACGCTGTTATGCGATCCACCGCGTGCCGCGCGTGAAGGGGGGGCAGAATTTGTTAGTTTTGAGCATATTGTTGCCCATGCTGATGTGCTGACTTTTCACACCCCACTGATTAAAACAGGGGATTATCCGACGCGGCATATTGTCAATGCTGATGTGTTGGCCGCGCTGCCCGATGGCTGCATACTCATTAATGCCGCACGCGGCGCGGTGGTCGATAACCAAGCACTGCTTAACGCCATGCAGCAGGGGAAAAAATTACATCTTATTATGGATGTATGGGAAAACGAGCCACAGATTTTACTTCCTCTGCTGCCGTTTGTAGACATTGCTACCCCGCATATTGCCGGTTATAGCCTTGAAGGTAAGGCGCGCGGAACTGCGCAAGTGTTTGATGCGTATTGTCAGCATATCGGCCATCAGGCACGTGCCGATTTGCAGACCCTGCTACCACCGCCAGATATTGCGCAAGTGCAGATACAGGGCGAAATTGATCAGGCGTTACTGATGCGGCTAGTTCATCTGGTCTACGATGTTCGGCGTGACGATTCCCCTTTACGGCGTGGTGCGGCCCTTACGGGTGAGTTTGATCGTCTGCGTAAACACTATCCTGAGCGGCGCGAATGGTCATCACTGACGGTCTGTTGTGATAATCTGCAGAGCGTACAATTTCTGCGCAATATCGGGTTCTCGGCCTGCGTTGCCGAAAAATAGCCGTGACCATCAGGCCGTAGCATCGTATTATGATCGATCGTTGATCCCCTTAAATCGGGGTCAACTAGCGTATAATCGAATATCAAAAGTCAGCGAAAGCCGCGGAGAACAGCATGAATGAAGGTTGGAATATCGCCATACTAGGCGCGACGGGAGCGGTAGGTGAAGCACTACTGACATTGTTGGGTGAGAGTGAATTCCCTGTTGGTCAGATTTACCCGTTAGTTAGCCGCGCCGGTGATGCCGATACCGTGCTGTTTAAAGGCAAAAATATCGCCTTACAGTCGGCTGATGAGTTCGACTGGGCAGAGGCACAACTGGCCTTTTTTGTTGCCTCAGCAGAGGCCAGCGAGCGCCATGCCGAGCAAGCGGCCGATGCCGGTTGTCTGGTCATTGACAGCAGTGGTCTGTTTGCCCTTGATCCGTCCGTGCCGTTGGTTGTACCGTCAGTAAACCCGCATGTGCTCGCCGAATTTCGTAACCGCAATATTGTCGCAGTCGCCAGCGCGCCGGTATGCCAGTTGCTGACCGCAGTGAATCCGCTGATTGAAACCGGTGCGCTACAACGCCTGAGCGTGACCAATCTGCAATCCGCTTCGGCGCTGGGCAAACATGCAGTCGCTGATTTGGCGGGGCAGGCAACACGTTTGCTGAACGGCTATCCGATCGAGAAATCTATTTTCCCGAAACAATTGGCCTTCAATATGTTGCCTAGTGCTGCTCGTGTAGATAACGAAGGCTTTGCACGAGAAGAGCGCCGTCTGGTTGATGAAACCCGCAAAGTTTTGCAGGATGATATGCTGCCTATCGTTGCACAGTGCGTACAAACTCCGGTTTTTTACGGCAATGCCCAGTCAGTGACCGTAGAAACAGACTTCCTACTGAATACTCACACC
>CAMTGL010000259.1 GCA_947071955.1 uncultured Plesiomonas sp. | reverse complement strand
GGCTAATCTGGATAATCACAGCGGTTTCTTTTTTGTTATTAATGTTAAATGCATTCACATCATAATATATGGCATGATGCACCTATTACACGAAGAAAATAAGGTATTTAAACTGACAAATATAATTAATGCGATACTTTATACCAGTAAAGTGTCTCAGGAAAGCGATAAGCTCACATCGCTCCTACACTCTGTTCCCAAAACATACAAAGAGTTACCGAAACAATGATTTGTTTCAAAAATGTTTTAGATTGCAGATTAAACCTCTACGGTGTATATAAAAATAGAGTTTTAAAAAAACAAAAAAGGAAAGTGATGAACAACACACAACATTCCAACTTTTTAGGCCACCCAAAAGGTCTATTTTTACTGTTTAGTACCGAATTGTGGGAAAGATTCTCTTATTACGCAATGCGGGCAATTTTGGTTCTCTATCTCACTGATAAAACAGTGAATGGCGGATTAGGCTGGTCAACAGAAGAAGCTCTCAAGCTTTACGGTATTTATACCGGTTTGGTTTACATTACTCCGCTTATTGGCGGCTGGTTAGCAGATAATGTGCTGGGTCAGCGTAAATCGATTTTGATTGGCGGCACCTTGATGGCGCTGGGTCAATTTACGCTGGCATTGCCACACGGTGTTTTAAATGGTGCTGATATCACCGCATTTTATGCTGGTTTAGGCTTGCTAATCTGTGGTAATGGTCTGTTTAAGCCGAATATCTCCACTATGGTGGGTGATCTGTACCAAGAGGGCGATAACCGCCGTGATGGTGCATTTACCATCTTCTATATGGGCATTAATTTAGGTGCTCTGATTGCAGGCTTGGTTGCTGGTTCTGTATCTACTGCCATGGGTTGGAAGTCAGGTTTCTTCTGTGCCGGTATCGGTATGCTGATTGCGCTGGCTGTTCAGCTGATGTTTGCTCGCAAATTGCTGGGAAATATTGGTGTTGTTCCAGCGGCTAAACGTGATAAAGCACTGAATGCTGATCGTAAAGGCCCATTGACAAAACAAGAAGTTGATCGCCTGAAAGTAATTCTGGTTCTTGGTCTGTTTACCATTGTTTTCTGGGCCGGTTTTGAACAGGCCGGTGGCTTGATGAATATCTATGCCTCTGAGTATACCAACCGGATGATCGGTAACTTTGAAGTGCCGACCGCGTGGTTTCAATCGTTAAACCCGTTCTTTATTATTACCCTTGCCCCTCTGATTGCCGCTATCTGGGTTAAGCTGGGTCAGCGTGAACCAAGTTCACCGATCAAGTTTGCCATGGCGATGTTTATGCTGGCACTAGGCTTCCTCTGCATGATTGGTGCAGTGTTTGATGCCAAGGTATCGGGCAAAGCGAGTATGATTTGGTTGGTTGGCGCCTATTTCTTCCACACGCTAGGTGAGTTGTGCCTATCCCCTATCGGCCTTTCAATGGTGACAAAGCTTGCACCGCTGCGCTTAGCCTCTTTAATGATGGGTGCATGGTTTGGCTTTAACGCATTGGCAAACTACACCGCAGGGATTATCGGCTCGTTTGTTGGCGAATCAGGCCCACTGGCAATTTTTGGCGGTATCGCGATTGCGGCAACCATTGCCGGCCTGATCCTTCTGATGGCTTCTGGCAAGCTAATTTCATGGATGCATGGTGCTGAAGGCCGCCGACCTTCACTGCAAAAAGTAGACGTGAATACCGTTGAACAACCGTAATAAACATTAATCGCAGATTTGTGATGCGATGATCAGGCAGTAGCACACGATAGAAACACCAGAGATAGACAAGGTGTGCTACTGCCGATTAAACAAAATAATATCTGCGGTATCACAAGCTACATTTGCACTAATATCATCGTCACAAATATCATTTTTACTCAAATCATCAATATGTTTAGCAGCAGGCCGAGTATTTTGGCCTGCTTTTTTTTCGCTTTGGACGTGTAAATCTAAGTGCCCATGGTGAAATGATGAAACATTGGCGCGCCATTGTACTGTCTGCAACTTAACGGTCTCAGCCTGTAAACTGCCCTTAAGACCTAATGGCTGAGTAGAGGATAAGCGGTACTTCGCATCTTCTGCCGTCGTGATATCAACACTGATTCCGGCCACAGAGAGTTGCAAGTTTCCGTTCTCTGACTGATAAGAACCAATTAATAAACGAGGGTTCATTGTCAGCCCCGCCTGCCGAAAAGTCTGATAAATTTTGCGCAAAATATCTTCATGGGTGAGCACAAAGTTGAGGGAATCAGGATGGCTCAAAAAACCATTGAAAAGAGTACGCAGTAACAGTGCAGCTACCGGACCATCACGGCCTGCGGCTGACATATCAAAGACATAAAAACCAAACTTATCTGCACTTAACGGTGCTAAATCAAATACCAACCCCATATGATCGGCCTGATTTATCTGTCGGTAACGCACTGATGAATGGCTGATACTCGATTGTACCGGCGGCATCAACTGGCGAATCAATTGCACAGAACCAGCCGGGTTTTGGTGCAATTGCTGAAAATACTCATTAAGCTCTTCGACTTCTAGATCATGGTTTTTTCGGGTTTGCAGCACATCCATAATAGTGGAGTGCAAAATATATAAATCATCCAATGGCTTGGTAAGATAATCTGAAGCTCCCGCACGCAATGCATCAGCTACATCAGAAAATTTTTCTGAACCTGAGATCACAATCACCGGTGTTTTATTTCCGTGCGCCCGTAAGATCTTGACCAGCTCAATGCCGCCCATCACTTCCATGCTCAAATCGCACAAAATCACATCAGGCTTGTAGTGAGCAAGTTTATCAAGTGCATACTGCCCATTTTGCGCTTCAATGACTGTACCGCCGAACCGCTCAATAAAATGGATGAGTTGTTGCCGAAAGATCGGATCATCGTCAACCAGCATGAAGTGGTAGCCACTAAAATTTATTTTTCCCTGACGCTGATTCTCCGCTTCCCTATTCACCCCTCCGCATGCC
>CAMTGL010000258.1 GCA_947071955.1 uncultured Plesiomonas sp. | reverse complement strand
GCTTTGTTCATCATGACACGGTCGGCTACTGAGTGCGTGATCATGCTGTGCTTTAACCTGTTCAGTAGCTTGCTCAGTAAATTGCTCCGCAGATTGCGTAGCATGAAAACAGGCTATCCGCCCGCCCATTGAGTAGCCCACTAACCAGTAGCGATCAATACCCTGTTGCTTGAGTGTATTCATCAACAACTGATTGACCTGCGCCATACTGCGCACGCGGATCGACGATGATCCGCCATGCCCCGGAAGATCCACCAACAGGTTCGGATAATCCGCAAAGTGGGGAACCACGGCCTGCCAATCTTCACTGCTGCCTAAAAAACCGTGTAGCCAAACCAGACAAGGCTGACCATTCTCAATAGCCTCAACAGCACCCTGTTTTTGGCAATAAAGCGTGGTTTGTAGGATAGCGTCGTGCTCTCGTTGCATATTTCAGTGAACCTGTAGATTCAGTCATTCGGTTGATAACGGGCTGCATAGTCGGCTATGCAGCATCCAGAGGGATCGTATCGGGATCAAATCAATTAATCACCGCATCACGCACTTGCTGTAACAGCGTGCGTAATGTCTCTGCGCCTTCGCTATCGGCTACTTTCAGCTCCATCAACATCGCCCCATTTTTGATGTAGGCCTGACGCAGAGCCGTACCCACATCAGCCCAAGTATAAGGGCGCGTATAGGTCATACCGAACATCGCGGCGGCATGCGAGAAGTCCAGACCATGCGGCATACGGTAGAGACGATCTCGCTCTTCTGACGGCACAGGCAGCATGTCAAAAATTGCGCCACCGTTGTTGTTCACCACAATCAGCACAAACGGCACGCCTAAGTTGCGCAGCAGTGCCATTGAGTTTAGGTCATACAACGCTGACATATCCCCCATGATAGCCAGTGTGGGCTTGCCACCCGCTTTGGCTACGCCTGCGGCAGTCGAGATCAGGCCATCAATCCCGCTCGCCCCGCGGTTACTGAAGATCGGGTAGTTTTCCGGCAATGTGCCGAGTGCATCAATTAAACGCACAATCAGACTGTTGCCCAAAAATACCTGTCCTTCCGGCGGAAGAATTTTATTTAGGTGGTGGGCAATAGAGGCTTCACAGAGTTTTGATCCCACCTGTTTTTGTACTTGTGTATGGGAAAAACGCGCCAGTGCGGGCAATTCAGGAGCCCACGGTTTACGGGTGCTTTCTGCCGGATGCACGCTAATCCACTGTGCCACCGCACAAGAAATTCGGCGGCTGTGCTGATGATACGGGTCAAGCCGCCCCTGCTGTGGGTCAATCAGCCAGTATTCAGGCACACTCAGTGTCTCTAACCACTGGTTAATACGCTTAGAGATAAAGCGCGCACCAAATTGCAGCACAATATCCGCTTCAGCCAACCGCTCAAGAGCATGCGAATTGCTCATCCACAAATCGGCATAAGGCAACATCGGTGAGACACCCGACTGCACATCAGTAATCAGTGGCCAACCCAGTTGTTGCGCCCATGCCGCAATCGCCGCACCTTCACCGAGCGCCAACTGGCCGACAACAATCACCCCTTTCTGACGGCGCAGTGTTTCCCACTGAGGATCAGTTTCAGCCTGCGCAACCGGTGCACTAAAGCTAACCCACGGCGTGCTACTTTGTAGCCATCTATTTACCGGTGCTAACCACTCAGTAAACGCGTGCTGATCGTTGCCATACAAGGGTTCGGCAAACGGGCAGTTAATATGCACCGCACCACCCTGCTGATGTTGTTGATGCATAGCATCATCCAACGTTGACAGTAACCAGCGTGACGGAATATCAGCACTTGGCCTTGGTAAGTTAAGGCTAACACAAGGGTGAGAAGCAAACATATCAGGCTGACGAATAGCCTGATTTGCGCCACAATCGACCAACTCAGGTGGCCGATCGGCAGTCAGCAGTACCAGTTTCTCTTTGGTTAACCCCGCCTCAATCAGGGCAGGATAGAGATTAGCGACCGCCGTACCGGATGTCACAATCACGGCAACCGGTTGATTTAAGGTTTTCGCCATACCAAGGGCCATATGCCCCAATCCACGCTCATCAAAATGCGTGTGGCAGGTTAGTTTTGCATGCGCAGCCGCTTCTAGCGTAAGCGGTGTAGAACGGGAACCGGGTGCAATACAGACATGGCGCACCCCGTGACGGGTAATCGCTTCCAGTACTACCCCCGCCCAGCGACGATTAAAGGCACTCATTGACATAGTCGGGCTCCAGCAGAGTGCGCAGACCGGCCGCTTTGCGCTCGATCTCCTGCCACTCAGCTTCTGGGTCAGAGCCGGGCACAATTCCTGCGCCGGCAAATAAATGAACGTAATGTTGTTGAATTAATGCAGAGCGGATCGCTACCGTAAATTCGGCGCGATCACGCGAAAGATAGCCGACTGAACCGGCATACCAGCCCCGTTCAAACGGCTCATGTTCATGGATAAATACGCGAGCCGGTTCGCGCGGCAATCCGGCCACTGCTGCGGTAGGATGTAGCCACTCAAGACACTCGGCATCATCACGGGTACGTAGCTGGGCGGTAATTTTCCGGCGTAAATGCTGCACTTTACGCAGTGCCAACACTTCTGCCGAAAGCACATCAACATTATCTACATGCCCGTTTAAACGGGTGCAGATATCCTCGACCACCAGCAGATTTTCATGTTGATTCTTTTTATCTGAAAGTAGCCAATTTGCCAGCTGAGTATCGCGCTTATCATCACCGGTACGTGATACCGTTCCGGCCAACGCCTCCGTGTGCAGCGCCAACCCGTGCCGTCGGAACAGCCGTTCAGGGCTTGATCCCATAAACCCATGCTTATCATCCATCGCCAACATAAAATGGAAACAACGGTGATTTACCCTACGGCTGGCATTGAGCAACTGCGGCGGAGCAACTGGCGTATCAAGCGTTAACGTGGTTTTACGTGCCAGCACCACTTTATCAACCTGATGGGTATCAATGGC
>CAMTGL010000257.1 GCA_947071955.1 uncultured Plesiomonas sp. | reverse complement strand
TTGTCTACTGAGTTTGTTTGTTCTACCCACTTTTAATGCGTCAGCGTACGTACTGACCTCAGTAAAACCCTTAGGTTTTATTGCGTCAGCGATTGCTGATGGAGTAACAACTACAGAAGTGTTATTGCCAAATGGCGCTTCACCACATGATTATGCGCTACGCCCTTCAGATATTAAGCGTATTCAGGGATCTGATTTGGTGGTGTGGGTTGGTAATGAAATGGAACCTTTTTTAGTGAAGCCCCTCGCGGAAAAAGATCTTTCACAACAAATTCAGGTAAAAAAATTGCGGTCAGTCATACCACTTTTACATGATGATGACGATAATAAGACAGCAGAAAAAAAAAGTATTACTGAGCATGGCCATGCAGAACATGGTGATATAGATCACCATGATGATAAAGGCGATGAGCATCACGGACATGGATATGCAGCAGAAAAAATGGCGGCAGATCAGCATGATCATGCTGCGGTGGGAGCTGAAAGTACGAAGCAAATAGTATCAGTTACAAGTGCTAGCAACCATGATGGGCACGATCACGGTTCGGTTGACTTACATGTCTGGATGTCACCTTCGATTGCTTTGCATACAGCCGTTGCAATTCATGAACATTTATTGGAACTTTTTCCGGAACAAAAAGACAAATTAGATGCCAACCTTCAAGATTTTAAAATGCAAATTGCGCATTTACCTGAAAAAGTTGGTAGCATACTCCGCCCTGTACAAAATAATGCGTATATTGTGTTTCATGATGGGTATGGATATTTTGAATCTTTTGCCGGTTTACATAACGTTGGGCACTTTACGGTTAACCCTGAAGTAGCGCCTGGAGCTAGAACGTTAAAGGAGATCAAGCAGAAGATTCAGCAGCAAAACGTGACTTGTGTATTTACCGAACCTCAGTTTAGACCCGCGGTGGTTGATGCTGTAACACGGGGTACATCAGTTAATATTGGTACGCTTGATCCTCTCGGTGAGAAGGTTTCTCTCGGCAAGGACAGCTATATTCAGTTTCTTGAGCAGCTCTCTCGACAATACGCCAGCTGCTTGGGGAAATAAAAAAAATTGAGGTAACAAAGTGCAAGAATTTGTCAGGTCTGTCTCACTAGCTCTCAACAGACTGCATCGATTACATAAAATGCTTTTAGGGATGCTCACGGTGCTGACGTTAACGGTCGCAGCGTGGAATCCTGTATTGCATCATAGTGCGCCGTTGACGCGAGAAGTACCGCTGGATGATATTGAGACACAGCGGGCATTACAGCCAGAAGCTAGTGAACCATTAGATCAGGTCATGCCAAATGATGCACCTGAGCTTGAGCCAGAAAAAGACGATCTGGATCAGAAAATGGAAGAGGCGGTACACGAGCATACGGTTGAGAGTGGCGAAACCCTCGGCAGTATTTTGACGCAATACGGCATTGATATGTCGGATATTCATGCATTGACCAAAAGTAACCCTGAAGTGCAAAAACTGGGAATTGGTCAAGAATTATCATGGAAGTTAAGTGATGACGGTGGTTTACAGCAGCTAAGCTGGGTTGTTAATAACCGTGATACCCGCGTCTATGATCGTAATGCAAACGGAACCTATAAGCGCACTGTACAGACAATGCAGGGGGCATGGCAAAATGACCGTGTTGCCGGTACGGTCAATGGTAGCTTTGTGGCCAGTGCAAAAGCTGCTGGTTTATCTACTCGCGAAATTCAACAGGTAACAAAAGCACTACAGTGGCAGGTTGATTTTCGTAAGCTCAAAAAAGGCGATAAATTCAGTGTGCTGATGTCGCGCGAGTTTCTTGATGGAAAAGTGACCGGTTCAGGCGAAGTAAAAGCGGTACGTTTGAATACAGCGGGTAAAGATTATTACGCAATTCAGGCAGAAGATGGCCGTTTCTATAATCGTGAGGGTTCTGGTTTAGCGAAAGGTTTCTTACGTTTACCAACGTTAAAACAGTTCCGTATTTCATCTAACTTTAATCCGCGTCGTTTGCATCCGGTGACCAAACGTATTGCACCGCATAACGGTGTTGATTTTGCCGCACCAATCGGAACACCTGTATTATCTATCGGTGATGGTGAAGTGGTGAAAGCGGGTTATCACCCTTATGCCGGTAATTACGTTGTTATCCGTTTGGGGCGCCAGTATCAAACGCGTTTTTTGCACTTGAGCAAACTGTTGGTTAAGCAGGGGCAGAAAGTGAAAAAAGGTGATCGAGTTGCGCTATCTGGTAATACGGGGCGTTCGACTGGGCCACATCTTCACTATGAATTTTTGCTTAATGGCCGTGCGGTTGACCCGTTAAAAGTAAAACTGCCGATGTCTGATGGCCTTGCTGGTAAAGATCGCCGCTCGTTCTTGGCAAGAACAAAAGAGTTTTTACCACAGTTAACGCTCGATTAAGTGTATATCTCCTCCTGCCAGTTATGTACTCAACTGGCAGGAACAAAAAAAGCAGCGCAATAGATAATTGCGCTGTTTTTTTTTATGTCAGGCACCTGACTTTCTGCGTCCTCAGCCTGTTATTGGCTGCGTGCGATGAGCAGAGTGTAAGCCGGTTTGCCTGCGTTACTTAAGATCGTGTTGGGTTGGGTCTTGGCGGCAATCGCCATCAGCACAGTGGCCATACATATACAGGCTGTGGTTGGTTAGCCGGATCCCGTAACGGCTGGCAATTTCTTTTTGGCGCTGTTCAATGAAGTCATCACTAAACTCAATCACTTTACCGCAATCTAAACAGATTAAGTGATCGTGATGGTGTTGTTGCGTGAGCTCAAAAACAGATTTTCCGCCTTCAAAATTATGTCGGCTGACAATGCCGGCATCATCAAACTGGTTAAGAACCCGATAAACCGTTGCTAAACCAATCTCTTCACCCACATCAATCAGCTTTTTATACAAGTCTTCGGCACTGATGTGTTGGAAATTGACTGTTTGCAACAATTCAAGATTTTTAAGGCGCGGTAAAGT
>CAMTGL010000256.1 GCA_947071955.1 uncultured Plesiomonas sp. | reverse complement strand
AGCTCAGGTAACGGTACCGGATCTTCTTTTGGTGGTGCAATTTCACCGCTTTTCAAAATCTTACGGGTATTTTTACAATCAGGATTTGTACAACCCATGTATTTACCAAAACGACCGACTTTTAAGTGCATTTCGGTGCCACACTTGTCGCATTCGATAACTGGGCCATCATAGCCTTTCAGGCGAAACTCGCCCTGCTCAACTTCATAACCATCACAGCTTGGGTTATTACCACAAACATGTAATTTGCGGGTATTGTCCAGTAGGTAGCTGTCCATTGCTGTACCGCATTTAACACAGCGGCGACGCGCCAACAGTGCGTTGGTTTCAGCAACATCACCTTCTAAAATATTAAGCAGTTCTGCTTCAGGGATAAGGTTAGTGGTAGTTTTACAGCGCTCTTTTGGCGGCAGTGCATAACCCGAACAACCTAAGAATACGCCGGTAGTCGCGGTTCTGATCCCCATTGGACGGCTGCATGTCGGACATTCAATGTCAGTTAAGATCATTGGATTAGCACGCATGCCACCTTCGCTGTCATCCTTTTCAGCAACATCAATCAAGGCGGTAAAATCTTTAAAGAAACGGTTCAGAACCTGTTTCCACTCCTCTTTACCGTTTGCCACTTCATCGAGTTCACCTTCAAGGTGGGCCGTAAAGTCATAGCTCATCAGCTTGGTGAAGTTCTCTTCGAGACGATCTGAGACTATTTCACCCATTTTCTCGGCATAAAAACGGCGATTCTCAACGCGTACATAACCGCGGTCTTGAATAGTCGAGATAATGGTTGCATAGGTTGACGGACGACCAATACCACGCTTTTCAAGCTCTTTAACCAACGATGCTTCACTAAAACGCGCTGGGGGCTTGGTGAAGTGTTGGCTAGGGTCAAGTGCCTGTAGCTCAAACTTCTGACCTTTTTCAACCGCAGGTAAAGCCTGATCATCATCATTTTTACGGTTGGCAACCTGTACGCGAGTCCAACCATCAAAACGCAGTGTACGCCCGCGCGCTTTCAGTGTGAAATCACCAGCCGTCACGCTTAATGTGGTGGAGTCATACTGAGCAGGAACCATCTGGCAAGCCACAAACTGACGCCAAATCAGGCCGTACAATTTTTGTGCGTCTTGCTCCATATCCTTAAGTTGCTCGGCTTGAATAGCTACATCAGAAGGGCGAATGGCTTCGTGCGCTTCTTGTGCATTCTCTTTGCTAGAGTAAGTTAATGCTTTTTCCGGCAGGTATTTTTCACCAAACTCTGACTCAATAAAACTGCGCGCCATGCTCAGTGCATCTTGGCTCAGGTTGGTTGAATCGGTACGCATGTAGGTGATATGCCCAGCTTCATATAAGCGCTGTGCCAGCATCATGGTTTTTTTCACCCCATACCCTAAACGGGTACTGGCAGCTTGCTGCAACGTAGAGGTGATAAACGGTGCGGAAGGTTTGCTTGATGTCGGGCGATCCTCACGATCGGTAACGGTATACGCTGCTTTTTCGAGCAGAGCAACGGCCTCATCACTTTCCGCTTGTGTAACAGGCTCAAACGCTTTGCCATTACGCTGTAAAACCTGCATACGCAGCACTGTGCTTTGCGCACGCAAGTCAGCGTGTAGCTCCCAGTACTCTTCCGGTACAAAGGCCTTAATTTCGCGCTCACGCTCAACCACCAACCGCACTGCAACAGACTGTACGCGTCCAGCAGACAGACCGCGAGCCACTTTTTTCCACAGTAACGGGGAAACCATGTAGCCAACAACGCGATCAAGAAAGCGACGAGCTTGTTGTGCGTTAACGCGATCTAGATTCAGCTCTGCCGGGCTTTCAAATGCCTGCTGAATAGCATTTTTGGTGATTTCGTTGAACACCACACGCTGGTAGCGTGAGTCATCGCCACCGATAATTTCACGCAGGTGCCATGCAATGGCTTCCCCTTCACGGTCCAAATCGGTTGCGAGATAGATTTTATCGGCTTTTTCTGCCAGAGCTTGCAGCTCTGTAACCACTTTCTCTTTGCCTGGCAGAATTTCGTAGCGTGCATTCCAGTTATGGTAAGGGTCAATACCCATACGAGAAACCAGCGCATCACGCTCTTTTTTCTTGGTAACGATAGCTTTTTCTTCCGGTGTTAAGCCCTTGGTGCTTACCGGTGCTTTCTTGGCTGCTGTCGAGGCCGAGCCACTGGTAGGTAAATCGCGGATATGACCCACGCTGGACTTAACGATGTAATCGCTACCCAAATATTTATTGATTGTTTTTGCTTTCGCAGGGGACTCTACGATAACGAGCGACTTACCCATAGTGGTGATTACCTAATTGATCCTTTCCGGCTGCCCCATCCACAAAGGCAAAAACCCACGTTAATGGATAAATGCATCAGTACTGGCATAGCAGCAACCCGTAAAAAAAACGTCTCTATTTATATTGCGGCACAAATCAAGGAGATCAACCACTTTTTGATCATAGGCTGATTTATTGTTTGCCGCCCAGATAATTGGCTGACAGCAACTTGCATAAAAAACGCGCCAATGTTATTCATTTGTTAACTAAAATCTGTTTATATACCAAACAAGTACGTCAATACCCATCAATACATACAAGACACCCTAGCGCTGCGCGGGATACTGCCTTGTTACCATGTTGATACAGACCAAAATACACGCCAATTTTTATCTGTTGCCACGTCATGAGGGGAAGATCATGCACAGTGTAGAAGTTAACTTTGACGGTCTTGTTGGCCCGACACATAACTATGCCGGATTATCGGTCGGTAACGTGGCATCAACACACCATGCACAACAGCCTTCTAACCCGAAATACGCAGCACTGCAAGGGCTGGCAAAAATGCGGGCCATGCTCAAACTAGGTCTACCCCAGGGGATTCTCCCCCCACAAGAGCGCCCCGCGATTCACACATTACGCCAGCTCGGTTTTACCGGAACACCTGCGCAAGTGTTAGAGAGAGTGTATCAAACAGA
>CAMTGL010000255.1 GCA_947071955.1 uncultured Plesiomonas sp. | reverse complement strand
ATCCTTGGCTGACTTGCGCAAGCCCAGTAATTCCGGGCGCTACACCGTAAGTTCTTTCAACGTAAAAGGGAATGGCATCTTCTAACGTATTACAAAATTGAGGGCGTTCAGGTCTTGGGCCAATAAGTGACATTTCACCGCGTATCACGTTGATAAATTGAGGTAATTCATCTAACCGTGTTTTACGTAAGAAATTGCCAACACGTGTGATGCGAGGATCATTTTTAGTTGCCCACACAGCACCGCTCACCGCTTCGGCATCTTGACGCATAGATCTGAATTTGATCATATAAAAAAGCTCTACATGATCAGGGAAAATTCGCCCGACACGTTGTTGCTTGAAAAAGATAGGGCCTTTGCTTTCAAGCTTAATGGCAAGTGCAATAGCGGGCCAAAGAGGGGATGTGAGTATAATCCCCAATAACGCACCGATAATGTCCATCGTTCGTTTAGCGAATGCGGTAACCGGATGAACATAGTGTGACATGATCACTCTCCCTGTTGATTAGCCCGTTTCCAACGACCTTTCTCTTTACCCAATAAATAGCGGCATGTACCAATAAAATTGTACCAGTGGCCATTGACAAGGTACTGAGTTTTTTTTGCAATGCTCGGCCATGCTGTTTTTGGATTAAGATTCATAATGATAATAGATATATAGCCAATGAGTTGCAAAATGAATAGAAATATAAACACGGGTATCGTTATTGAGAGATAGAGTGATAATAAAAGCACTGCTAGCAAACAAAATGGCATAAGGACACGTAATCCTTTGCCAGAGATGAAGTTAAATGCATTCCAACGAAAACGGGGGTGAAACAGCCGGCGTAACCGCCAAATTTGCTGTGTATTCCCTGCTGCAATACGTCTGCGTCTTTTAGCTTCAAGTTCAGGTGAGGCGGTTTCCAGTTCAAGCGATAGACAGCGTGGCTCATACACCGCCCGGTAGCCTTTGGCGATTGCATTCATCGGAAGAATAAAGTCATCATTAATAGTATCGGCTTCAATGGGGTCGAGGCACTCTCGGCGAATAAAATAACAAGCGCCATGCATACCCAGTACCGAGTTGAGTGCTGATTCTGACTGTTTAATCTGAGACTGGTATTGCCAGTAATGCGCTTCACCTAATGATCCTGCTTGTAATACACGATACCCAGGCCCTACGACGCCTACATCAGCAAGTTTGAAATGTGCAATAGCTGTCATAAAGGTATCGATAGGTAATAGTGCGGAGACATCACTAAATGCAACGATAGGGGTGGTGATATCGCTAATAGCATCATTGATTAAGGCTATTTTGCCCCGATTAATAGTAAATTCTTCGATGATAAAAGGTAGCCATTGGCACTCTGGTTCACTGAGTGTTTTTCGTGCTATTGCAACGGTGTTATCAGTACAACCATCACATAATAAGTGAATAGTAAAATGCTCTGGAGGGTAATCTTGTGCGGCAAGATTACGAATTTTTTCAGCAATAGAGGGCGCTTCATTATACGCGGGAATAATAAGCGTAATATTAGGAAGAGATGAGTCGTCCTCTGTGGTTGTATAGTGCCGAGCAGTAATGTCTGGTAGTGTAGATATTCGGCGCTGACTCATTTTTTTTAATACAAGAGGGTATAGGAGGTGATGGTAAATAATTAAAAAAGCGATAAATATAAAAATACTGAGTGCGATCATGCGCCGATTCCTTGGCTGTTTTTATAGTCTGCGGTATTCTGATAAAGGGATAAATATTGTGTGGCCATATTTTGCAGGCTAGCATTTTTTTCCACAAATGGGCGTGACGTTGTTTGTGCTTGCAATGTCACACTGTGCATCAGTGCTTTTGCTAATGATACAGGTTCTCCGAGTGGGACTAATTGACCAGATTTTGGATCAATACACTCTCTGCAACCGCCAACGTCGGTGAGTACAACCGGAATACCGCATGCTTGTGCTTCTAACGGGGATAGTGGTAACCCTTCAGCTTCAGAAGCAAGGCAAAAGCTGTCTATGGCATGATAAAATACAGACATATCATTTATTAGCCCTAAAAAATGAACTCTGTGGCTGATGTTTAATTCATGTGCTAGCGTTTTTAATTGTTGCTCTAATGAACCGATCCCTGCAAGGGCTAAATGTAAATCAGGGCACAGCTTAAGCGCATAAAATAGCCCTGCATGCCCTTTAACTGCTTCAAGCCGTGCTGCACAACCCACTATTTTTTCTTTTAGTGGTAAGTTAAGTTGTTCTCGTGCTTTATCTCTATCACCAATAATAAAGTGTGTTGTGTCTATACCGTTGAGAATAACAACAGGATGAGCTTTTGGAAGATGGGCTCGAATATTAATCGCCACTTGTTCTGAATCTGCAACAACAACGGGATTAATGATTTTAAGTAACAGTCGTGCTAGATTTCGGCGTTTTTTATTATTTAGATGCCATGCATCATGCTCGGTGTGAACGATGGTTTTAATATTTGCAATACGGGCAGCTAAACCCCCGTATAATAATGGGCCAATATGATGAGTATGCACTACATCAGGTTTTGATTTTTTTAATAAACGAATGAGTTTTAATAGCAAACCAAACTGTAGCCCCGATTTTTTATCAAGAAAAACCAAACTATTTACTGAGTTTGAATTCTCGATGGTACTTGTTACACGGGGCCAGTTTTCACACGCTTGCGTGATATTCCCTTCCAAACTAATTAATGAAGGTTGATGATCGTGTTGATATGTACGGTGTAGCTCTAGTGCAATGGTTTCAATACCACCCGGAGCTAAGTGCTGAATGATTTGCGTTATCCTGCGCGGGGCGGTTTTCATACTGTTCCATTTCCTGATTGTAAGGAATTCGTATTAATACGGGTACACCTAATAGCATAGACAGTTTATCACTACGATGCACGGTGCTGTCTGTTATTTCTGCAACTAACGCAAATCCACTGACAATGGCAATACCAGCGATAACACCGGCAATAACAAAGACAAACAGCGGTGG
>CAMTGL010000254.1 GCA_947071955.1 uncultured Plesiomonas sp. | reverse complement strand
GTGCTGGCATGATGGCAACAGGTGTGGCAACAGGTATGCCACTGCTTACCCCGATTAAAGCTTTTTCTGAATCAGAAGATGCGGCCATGCAACTGCAAGCATCAATGATGGGAGCCGGGGGTAACGTTTCTGCTGAATACGCAAAAATTAATGCTTTGGCTGTCAGCCTAGGCGATAAACTGCCTGGCACAACGGCTGATTTCCAAAATATGATGACGATGCTACGCCGACAGGGAATGTCAGCTAAATCAATATTGGGTGGTCTAGGCGAGGCTACGGCATATCTAGGCGTACAGCTAAAAATGCAATCAGAGGCCGCAGCTGAGTTTGCTGCAAAAATGCAAGATGCCACAGGAACATCAGAAAAAGACATGATGAGCCTGATGGATGTAATTCAAAAATCATTTTATGCAGGGGTAGACCCTACAAATATGCTCAGCGGATTTGCGAAGATATCCAGTGCAATGAGTATATTACGTAAGGATGGTATCGAAGCAGCAAAAGAGCTTGCCCCATTTTTGGTTATGGCCGATCAACAAGGTATGGAAGGTGGCTCAGCAGGCAATGCATACCGTAAAATATTCCAAGGAATGATGAACAGCAAGAAAATCAGCAGTGTTAATGCCACAATGAAAGCCACTGGCTCAAAAGTTCGCTTTGATTTTACTGATGGAAAAGGCGAGTTTGGCGGCATAGACAAAATGTATCGCCAATTAGATCAAATGAAAAACATTCCAACACAGCAAAGGCTCGAGACTATTAAGGGTTTATTCGGTGATGACTCAGAAACTCTCCAAGTGTTGGACAATATGATTAAAAAAGGTATTGCTGGGTATAAGGAAACCGAAGCCAAACTATCACAGCAAGCCTCATTGCGAGAACGTGTTGATTCACAGCTAAAAATAACCATCAATAAATGGGATGCAGCAACTGGAACATTTAGAAACGTATTAGCAGAGGTAGGCGCAACTGTTGCCCCAGATCTTAAACGTTTGATTGATGGATTTGGTAATCTCGCTGAAAAATTGGGTGAATTTGTTCGAGAAAATCCGCAACTGGTCTCTACAGCATTTAAAGCTGTCGCTGTATTTGCTGCAATCAGCGGTTCACTCGGTATTTTGGCTATTTCATTCGCTGCACTCATCGGGCCTATGGCTCTCACCAGATTTAGCCTATCAATGCTAGGAGTTAAAACGCTCCCGTTAGTCACAGCAGCGGTGACCAAAACAGGCAGTATTTTTTCATGGTTAGCCAGTACGCCACTATCACTCATGCGTAGCGGATTAACATCAACAGGTAATAGCACTGCATTGCTGGGCAAAGCATTTAGCTCCCTGCGATCCTATGCGGGTGCTTTGTCTAATGCCTTAAAAACAATTGTTGGTGCGCCATTGGTGATGTTTCGTGCCGGAGTATCAGCTTTGCGAAGTGTAATGAGTGCAGTCATCAGTAATCTATCAACATTGCGTGGGGGGCTAAATATCATCGGTGGTGTGTTTAGATTTTTGGTAACAGGCCCTATGGCGATACTGCGTTTGGCATTGTACGGGATATCCGCTCTATTGGCTGCACTACTCAGTCCTATTGGATTGGTAGTAACTGCGCTAGCAGGGGTGGCATTAGTCATCTGGAAACATTGGCAGCCAATTAGAGCATTTTTAGGCGGAGTGGTTGAAGGGTTTCAATCAGCCGCCGCGCCAATAAGCGCCGCATTTGAACCACTCAAGCCGGTCTTTCAGTGGTTCGGCGATAAAATTCAAGCGCTCTTCGGGTGGTTTACCAACCTACTAGCACCAATTCAGTACACATCTGTAGAGCTGCAAAGCGCGGCAAACATGGGTAAGCGGTTTGGTGAATCACTCGCAGCGGGAATAAGTATGGTAATGCATCCGTTAGAGTCGCTGAAGTCTGGCGTGTCTTGGTTGCTGGAAAAACTCGGTGTTGTAAGCAAAGAGGCTGCCAAAGCGAAGCTACCAGCGCAAGTTACGCAGCAGCTTCCCACCGTAGGCTATGACAAGAGGCCGCCGCTTCCTACCAGTGCTTATCCAGCCACCCGATTTGCGGGCATGTATGACTCCGGTGGCTATATCCCATCCGGTAAATTTGGCATTGCCGGTGAATATGGCCCAGAGTTTGTAAATGGCCCTGCGCGGATAACCAGCAGAAAACAAACTGCAATCATGGCTGCCGTTGCATCTCTCGGTCTCAGTGCCGCAGTGCCTGCGGCTACCGCACCACTGCACCCATTTAGCTTGCCTGCGGCTGAATACAAAACACAGTCAGCAACACCAGCCGCTCAACGCAATGCTCCGATAGTCAGTGACGGAAAAACAGAAATTCATATTCATGCAGCACCAAATCAATCACCGCAAGACATTGCACGCATGGTTATGCAGGCGATGGACGAGCGTGATCGTAAACAGCAAGCCCGTGCGCGTCGGCAGTTCAGTGATCGGGAGGTGTTTTAATTATGATGCTGTCACTCGGCCTGTTCGTCTTCATGCTAAAAACTGTGCCATACCAAGAATTACAGTTACAAAAAGCATGGCGACATCCAACCAACGGGCGAATTGGCCTCCGCCCATCGTCCCAGTTTTTAGGGCCAGACAATGACACTATCACCCTAACAGGCACGCTGTTCCCCGCACTCACCGGTGGCCGTTTCTCTATGCTGACGTTAGAGCAAATGGCCGACACAGGTAAAGCATGGTCGTTGCTTGATGGCGCTGGAACAATCTACGGAATGTTTTTAATTGAGAGCATCAGCCAGACAAAAAAAGTGTTTTTTAGAGATGGTTCAGCGCGGCAAATTGAATTCACAATCGTATTAAAACAGGCCGATGCATCACTGTCAGACATGTACGGAAACCTAACCGAACAGCTAACACAAATAGCAGGGGGCGTTACACTATGATCGGGCAAAACTGGCTGTATGACTCCAATACCCCCGCATACCGCTTAACGTTAGCTGGAAAAGACATAACAACCAACATAGAAAGCCGTCTGAGTTCACTAACACTCACAGATAA
>CAMTGL010000253.1 GCA_947071955.1 uncultured Plesiomonas sp. | reverse complement strand
GCTGTATGATAATGATCCATTAAAAGAGTGTGTGTTAGTCACCAACCCTACTCTGCTCGGTACCACCACTCCTCATAAAGCTTATTTAGCACGGAAAAATGGGCAACCTGTTGCTATGGCGATAGAGAGCACCGCCCCTAATGGCTATTCCGGTGCAATTAAACTGATTGTCGGAGCTACACTGAGCGGAAAATCGCTTGGCGTTCGAGTATTAGAGCACCATGAAACACCGGGGTTGGGTGATAAAATAGAGCTACGCATCTCTGACTGGATTTTAAGTTTTAAAGACAAAATATTAAAAAGTGATACTGACTCACGCTGGGCTGTACGCAAAGATGGCGGTATGTTTGACCAATTTACCGGCGCAACTATTACCCCACGCGCAGTAGTTGGCAGTGTTAAAAACACGCTAATCTATGCACACCAGTACGGTGCAGAATTATTTAATCAAACCCCTGATTGCGGTGAATAACCACGCGATGATTTAGTGACTAATGGAGTAAACGTGTGAATAGTCCACGAGAAATTTTGCTGCAAGGGTTATGGAAAAACAACTCCGCACTGGTGCAATTGCTGGGGTTGTGCCCTTTGCTCGCGGTAACATCAACGGCAACCAATGCACTCGGTTTAGGTCTGGCTACCATGTTGGTACTGATTTGTACCAACGTAACTATTTCAGCCATTCGCCACTGGGTACCCAGTGAAATCAGAATACCTATTTATGTGATGATCATTGCCTCAGTAGTCACCGTTGTGCAGTTACTGATGAATGCTTATGCCTTTGGTTTGTATCAATCATTGGGAATTTTCATTCCACTTATCGTTACAAACTGTATTGTTATTGGTCGTGCAGAGGCTTTTGCGGCAAAAAACTCTGTTGCTGATTCCGCGCTTGACGGGCTGGCAATTGGTCTGGGAGCAACATCCGCGCTGTTTGTCTTAGGTTCGCTACGGGAAATTATTGGTAAAGGAACTCTCTTTGATGGCGCAGATCTTTTACTTGGCTCATGGGCTACGGTATTACGTATTGATATTTTGCATCTAGATAACAGCTTTTTGCTGGCCATTTTACCGCCTGGTGCATTTATTGGGTTGGGTTTTATGCTGGCTGGAAAATATCTGATCGACCAAAAAATCAAAGCCCGCAGCAGCGCGGCCGCTTCCCTTGAACATGGTGAGTTGAAAAAAACCAACAGCTGTCACTGACCTTCACCGTGCAAAGAAGACCCGATATGAACCAGAAAAAAAGAGTCGAAATTTTACAGCGATTACGAGAGCAAAACCCAAAACCCACAACTGAGCTTAACTTTAGCTCCCCGTTTGAGTTGTTGATTGCGGTGATGTTGTCAGCACAAGCAACTGATGTCAGCGTTAATAAAGCAACAGACAAACTCTACCCTGTTGCTAATACTCCACAGGCTATTTTTGATTTGGGTGTTGATGGCTTAAAGGGTTACATAAAAACCATTGGGCTCTATAACACCAAAGCCGAAAACGTCATCAAAACCTGCCGTATTTTGCTTGATCAACATGGCAGTGTCGTACCTGAAAACCGTGAGGCACTGGAAGCATTACCCGGTGTCGGAAGGAAAACAGCCAACGTCGTCCTAAACACCGCGTTTGGATGGCCGACCATTGCGGTAGATACTCATATCTTCCGCGTATCCAACCGTACAGGCTTTGCGCCGGGTAAAAACGTCAATGAGGTTGAAAAGAAACTTCTCAGTGCTGTGCCTGCCGAATTTAAACTCGATGTACACCACTGGCTTATTTTGCACGGCCGCTATACCTGCATCGCCCGTAAACCGCGTTGTGGCTCATGTATCATTGAAGATTTGTGTGAATATAACGAAAAAACCGAATAAAAAATCACGGTAACTACAGATGCATAATGCCAATCTACAGAGGCTGCCGCACAAATAGATAACGCTGTAACACGTAAAATCAGGTAACCTTTGCGTTATCACAATTTACTTTGTGGTAAGTTAACCTCGTGTGTTGCGCATTTGCATTTATTTCTTAACGCTAATGCCTAGAGATAAATTGATTATTTATTCAGTGACGCATTTTGCGTCACTTTTTTTATCTCTATATCCATAAAACGTACAGTGCCATCTCTCATGTTAACCTTGGTCGGACTCACATTTTAATCTTGTATAGATGTTGGCACGTCATAAGCCATCGTCGTGGCCTCTTGCTCTCTTAATCGGTCTACCCACGCATAGGTGTGAATTCGCCCATCATCAAGATGAACGACTTACTTCAATGATTGAATATCCCTTATCAAACACCGGAGATGTGGTTTCCAGCTTGAACTCGGCAGTAACACTCAGTGACAATCATCGCAGATAAGCATGTTGTTGCTTTTAGAATTCTGACCATCACCGTAAATGTGAATAGAATGGTTACAAGAACAAATCATCTCCATTTTTGAAGCAATTGATTGTATATATCCATAAATTTAGAAGGGGTATTGGCAATATTACCGAAAAGTGCTACGTCCCTTTTTTGAATAAAACACTGATGAACAGCTATGCCACCATTAAAACACAAAGACATACCAACTGATCCATCAGGATTAGTTTTCTCTTGATCAATGAAAATGGTCACGCCTTCATTTCGTAATACATGAGCTGTCAAATACAGATTAACGGCGTTCATAGATAAAGGTGGTGATAAAGAGGCTAAGCCATTAAATTTTGATTCAAATTCAGCCCCGACTTTCTCACGTTGACTTTTAAATACATCCATCTGTTTTTTTTCTTTACTCGAAAAAAGCAAAATTATTCTATTGAAAATAGACATCAGTAATCCACTTTTTCGTGTGGTGGATGTATAACTATGATTTAATATCTCTTTGATATTATTAAGTTTAAGGTGACTATTCAGAATAGTCACTTGAACGGGTAGTTTGTTTTTTCCAACCTCTACTGTAGAGACAGACCGTGCACTAGGTACTAACGGTCTATTATGTGGATATTCTACTCCCCTATACTGAGGTTGTTGATTTCCACTATTGACAGTAATAGTC
>CAMTGL010000252.1 GCA_947071955.1 uncultured Plesiomonas sp. | reverse complement strand
ATTTTGTGCCTAGGCAAAGCACTAACAGGCGGATATCTGACACTGGCGGCAACCATTACCACTCGTCATGTCGCCGATACCGTCTGTAATGGTGAAGCGGGCTGCTTTATGCACGGCCCAACGTTTATGGCTAATCCACTGGCATGCAGTGTTGCTAACGCGAGTTTGGCGCTACTGGCTACAGGGGAATGGAAAACACAGGTGGCTGACATTGAAGCGCAGCTAAAAGCCGAACTGCTGCCTCTGGCCGCATTGCCCCATGTCGCAGCTACGCGGGTATTGGGTGCTATTGGGGTTGTCGAGATGAAAGAGCCGGTATCAACAGCGCAATTACAGGCTCAATTTGTGCAGGCCGGCGTTTGGATACGCCCGTTTGGAAAGCTGATTTACATTATGCCGCCGTATATCGCCACTCAAGATGATATACGGCAATTAGTGCAAGCGATTTTCCACGTGATATCAGATAAATCATCTCAGATAACACCGCTTGGTGAGGCGGTTTCATCCGAGTAATAATCGAATACGCTAATAAATCACTTTCGGATAAATAGCTAACACTAAACGGTCAGATACGTTGTACTGGCTGCATAATCTCAGAGCTACATAATCTCAGATCAATACACACCGCTTTACAGCGTAAAGCGGTGGATAATCTGATTCGCACTGCCGCGCCAGACCAATGCCGGATCAGCTTCAGCCTGAATAAATTTCCCATCCACCAGCGCATCAATATAGGGCAATACCGCTTGTTGCGTGGGCGTTAGCTCGGCACGTGTGTACCCGCTCCATAACCAGATATCTTTATCTGGGCACTCGCGTTTCACCCGCTGAACCAGTGCCAGCACTGCCGAAACATTGGCAGGATGCAGCGGATCGCCGCCGGAAAGGGATAATCCGCGCCGCTTAATGCGGGTATCTAACAGATCAGCAATGATCTGATCTTCCATCGCCTGCGTAAACAGGTGTCCAGAATCAAGCCGCCATGTAGACTGGTTATAACAGCCCCTGCACTGGTGCTCACAACCCGATACAAACAGTGTACAACGAGTTCCTGGCCCGTTAATTACATCGACCGGATAGTATTGATGATAGTTCACCGCAGTATTCCCACTTCAAGCATTGACTGGTGTACAGCAAAAAAGAGTCTGTGCAATAAAAAAGTGACGCCGTCACACAAACTATCGTGTTTGCATCACCGGCATCACTCAAATCAGACCTTATTTAGCCCGACGTTACAGGTGTTTCACCCGACGTTTTACCTCTTCTTGCTTACCATAGTTAAACGGGCGCGCATCAGGGCTGCCCAGATAACCGCAAACACGACGAGTCACTGATACTTTAGTTGGCTCATGATTACCACAACGCGGGCAGGTAAAACCTTTACTGGTGCACTCAAACTCACCGGTAAAACCGCACTCATAGCACTCATCTATCGGGGTATTCGTACCGTAATACGGCACACGGCTATAGCTGTAATCCCACACATTTTCCAGTGCTTCAATATTGTGCTGCATGTTCGGGTATTCGCCATAACAGATAAAACCACCGTTCGCGATAGCCGGATAAGGCATCTCAAAATCGAGCTTATCGTATGGATTTACTGCTTTTTCAACATCAAGGTGGAAACTGTTGGTGTAGTAACCTTTATCGGTAACGCCCGCAACAATACCGAACTCTTGTGTGTCTATTTTGCAAAAACGGCTGCACAGGTTCTCACTCGGTGTACTGTACAAGCTAAAGCCATAACCACTCTCTTCTTTCCATGCATCAGTGGCATCACGCAGACACTGCACAATGGCAATGGCTTTTTCACGCAGCTCGGCAGAGTCGTATACATGTGTTTGTGTACCGTATAGGGCATTCACGGTTTCATGCAGACCAATATAGCCAAGAGAAATAGACGCTCGACCATGCTTGAAGATCTCCGCCACGCTATCATCGGCATTCAAGCGCACACCACATGCCCCTTCCATATACAGAATTGGCGCAACACGGGCTTTTACATCCTGCAAACGCGCAATACGAGTATCCAGCGCCTCTTTAGCCAGCACTAAACGGGTATTCAGTAAGCGGAAGAATGCCTGTTCATCACCCTTTGCTTCCAACGCGATACGCGGCAGATTCAGGCTGACAACACCAATATTGTTACGACCATCATGGATCAGCTCACCCTCTTCCTCATACGTACCAAGGAAGCTGCGGCAACCCATCGGGGTTTTGAATGAACCGGTCACCTCTACCACTTTGTCGTAGTTCAGAATATCCGGATACATACGCTTGGTGGCACACTCTAGCGCAAGCTGCTTAATATCGTAGCTCGGGTCACTCAGCTTATGGTTCAAACCATCTTTAATCGCAAAGACCAGTTTTGGGAAAACGGCGGTTTTACACTTTTTCCCCAAACCAGCAATGCGGTTTTTCAGTATAGATTGCTGGATCAGGCGTGATTCCCATGAAACACCCAGCCCAAAGCCAAAGGTGACAAACGGGGTTTGCCCATTTGCCGTGTGCAAGGTGTTCACTTCATACTCAAGTGATTGGAATGCGTCGTAACACTCTTTCTCGGTGCGAGCATGCGCAAAAGCCACTGGGTCAGCAATATCCCACTCCAGCGCAACTGCATGGTGCTTTTTGTAGCTGGCCGTAACATAAGGCGCAAGGATCTCATCAATCCGGTTGATGGTCGTGCCACCATAAATATGGCTCGCTACCTGCGCAATAATCTGCGCGGTCACTGCTGTTGCCGTTGAAATTGACTTTGGCGTGTCAATTTCAGCATTCCCCATCTTAAAGCCGTGTGTCAGCATCCCTTCAAGATCAATCAGCATGCAGTTGAACATCGGGAAGAATGGCGCGTAATCCAGATCATGGTAGTGCAGTTCACCGCGCTCATGCGCTTGTGCCACATCACGCGGTAACAAATGCTGCAAAGCATAGTGTTTGGCCACAATACCGGCCAGCAAATCACGCTGAGTTGGGATCACTTTACTGTATTTCTCTCTCTTATACACAACTTAAGCTCCCGACGATCTTACCCGTGTAGAAGTCGGTGGTCTCCGTATA
>CAMTGL010000251.1 GCA_947071955.1 uncultured Plesiomonas sp. | reverse complement strand
GGCCGCGAATTTTTTGGTAATAATAGTAGCATCACGGAAAACTCAGTCTTTGATCTTGTTGATGCTATTCGTCAGGCAAAAACTGACAGCAAAGTAAAAGGCATTGTTTTATATCTCAATAACTTAACCAGTGCCAGCGCACCATCTATTACTTATATAGGTAAAGCGTTGCAAGAGTTTAAAGAGAGTGGAAAACCGGTATATGCCTATGCTGATACCTATTCACAAAGCCAATATTATCTTGCCAGTTATGCCAGCAAAGTTTTCATGTCACCACAGGGCAGCGTTGATCTGAACGGTTTGGGCATGAATGCGCTGTACTACAAAGACCTGCTGGAAAAACTCAAGGTCAACACCCATGTATTCCGGGTCGGCACATACAAATCAGCCGTAGAGCCATTTATCCGTAATGACATGTCAGCCGAAGCACGTGAAAACACCCAGCGCTGGGTTGATCTGATGTGGCAAAATATCCAAACGGATATTGCGACCAATCGTAAATTGCACCCCAATGATCTCGTTCCGGATGCAGATACACTGCTTGCCGATCTGAAAAAACTCGGCGGCGACAGTGCAGCCTACGCTCTACAACGTAAACTGGTTGATCAGCTCACCACGCGTCAGGAGATGAGCAGCGCCATGGCAAAAGAGTTTGGTGAAGATAAAACGCCGCAAGGCTTTATCGCCACCCACTATCAAAATTACCTCAGCGCTAACCCGCTTGATCGCACCCCTGCTGACGGCAATATTGGCGTTATTATTGCCAGCGGCGCAATCATGGATGGCGTACAACAACCGGGCAGCATTGGCGGCGACAGTACCGCAGAACTGCTGCGTCAGGCACGTACCAACAGCAAAATCAAAGCAGTAGTATTGCGGGTCGATAGCCCCGGTGGCAGTGCCTTTGCCTCTGAAATTATCCGCAATGAAGTTGTCGCACTGGAAAAAGCCGGCAAACCGGTGGTTATCTCAATGGGATCAATGGCCGCATCTGGCGGATACTGGATCTCAGCCGATGCGAGCTATATCATCGCCAACCCAAATACCATTACAGGTTCAATCGGTATTTTTGGCGTGATAAACACCTTTGAAAACACCCTAAACAGCATCGGAGTCAATACTGATGGTGTCTCTACCGGCCCTCTGGCAGATCTGAGCATCACCAAAAAGCTCAACCCGCATGTTACTGATCTCATTCAACTCTCTATCGAGCGTGGCTATCAGCAGTTTTTGACTCTTGTTGCACAGGGCCGGAAAATGACCGTTCCGCAAGTTGACAGCATAGCTCAAGGGCAAGTCTGGTTGGGCGTTGATGCTAAACAAAAAGGGCTGGTTGATGCCCTAGGTGATTTCGATACCGCAGTGGCCAAAGCTGCTGAACTGGCAAAATTAAAAACACCACAACTAAACTGGGTACAACAGAGCCCCTCTACACGTGATCTGATCTTGTCGCAATTTAGCGTACAAATTCAGGCACTGATGCCTGCTGGCGTGGCTGTTCCTGCACCGCTGATGCAAACGCTTAAAGCATGGCAGCAGCAGACCTCTATACTCAGTGAGTTTAATGATCCAAATGGCCGCTATGCGTACTGTTTAAATTGCGGGCAAATCACCCGTTAGCACTCTATTTTCAATCGTATGTACAGGGTGAACAGTAAAAATCACCCTCTATGTTGATAAAAATCATCCAAGCCCAGTCAATCTGGGCTTTTTTTCACCACAGACTCCTCTATAATTTTCGCCATATAAAGCGCATTTAGCTGCCCTTTTCCCAATACAGGCCAGATAATCCACCCTCTTGGTGTCTTTAGGCTCACAATCAGCGGATATTTATGCAGAAAAAATCTATTTATGTTGCCTACACCGGCGGCACTATCGGTATGCAGCACTCAGAGCATGGTTACATTCCCGTTTCTGGCTATATGCAAAAGCAACTAGAGCAGATGCCCGAGTTCCACCGTGCCGAAATGCCCGACTTTAGTATTCATGAATATGCTCCCCTGATCGACTCATCAGACATGACACCGGCTGACTGGCAACGCATAGCCGATGATATCTATGCCAATTATGATCACTATGATGGTTTTGTGATCCTACACGGCACAGACACCATGGCCTACACCGCCTCCGCACTCTCTTTTATGCTGGAAAACTTAAACAAACCGGTCATCATCACCGGTTCACAAATCCCGCTGGCAGAATTGCGATCTGATGGCCAGACTAACTTGCTCAATGCCCTCTATCTGGCAGCAACCTACCCTATCAATGAAGTCACCCTGTTTTTCAACAACAAACTGTTTCGCGGCAACCGAACAACCAAAGCCCATGCTGACGGCTTTGATGCGTTTGCCTCACCCAACTTCCCACTGCTGATGGAAGCGGGCATCCATATCCGTCGCATCACGCCATCCACCCCGACAACAAACAGTACCGCGCTGAAACTGCACAGCATCACACCACAGCCTATCGGCGTGGTGTCACTCTATCCGGGCATATCCTCAGAAGTTGTGCGCAACTTTCTGCGCCAGCCGGTAAAAGCACTGATCTTGCGATCCTATGGGGTAGGCAATGCACCTCAACATCCAGCGCTACTGGCCGAACTGCAAGAGGCTGCTAGACGCGGCATTATTGTCGTCAATCTGACCCAGTGTTTCTCGGGTAAAGTCAACATGGGTGGCTACGCTACTGGCAATGCGCTAGCTCAAGCACAGGTTATTAGCGGATACGATATGACTGTTGAAGCCGCTCTCGCCAAACTGCATTACCTGCTCAGCCAAGACCTGCCCGTCGATACCATGCGTGCCCTGATGCAACAGAGCTTGTGTGGGGAATTAAGCCGAGATTAAATTAAATCGACAACTGCGCTAAACAAAAACAGACAGCATATCGGCTGTCTGTTTTTACATCGCACCACTTTTTGCATGCCTGTTTTAATCACTTGATAACGAGCTCACTATTGGTATAGAAGAAGAGGCTGAAAACTGCTGCTTTAGTTCCTGTTTCGACTTATGCGCCAAGATACCGTCTGGCCCAACCGTCATATGTTGCGGATCGCGATTATGCTTAGACTGCCAA
>CAMTGL010000250.1 GCA_947071955.1 uncultured Plesiomonas sp. | reverse complement strand
ATGCGCTATAGCACTAACACCACCAGAGGGATGTAGACAATCATTATGTAATAGTAAAAAAAGAGGCTGTCTGATGAGTGTGATGTACGGAATAAAAAACTGCGATACCGTGAAAAAAGCCCGCCGCTGGCTCGATGATCACAATATTGCCTATCGTTTTCACGACTACCGTGCCGATGGCCTTGATGTTGCCCTGCTCAACACATTTGTAGAACAACTGGGCTGGGAAGCACTGCTCAATACCCGAGGTACAACGTGGCGAACACTGCCTGAAAGTGATAAAGCAGATCTGACCGCAGAAAAAGCCAGCGCGCTAATGCTGCAATACCCAGCAATGATCAAGCGCCCGCTGTTGGTCTACCAAAATCCAACTGGCAGCCAACCGCAATATCTACTTGGTTTCAAAGATACGCTGTATCAAGCAACATTTGCAGGCTAATGCCCGCCAATTATTGGCAGGTAGAGATGATAAAAACGATAAAAAATGCAGGCTAAAAATCGGTCTGCATTCCTACATTTTACAGGGAGAGTACCCGCACCATGACAACCGTTGTTGATTTAGCCAGTGAATTGATTCGCCGCCGTTCGGTCAGCCCTGATGATGCCGGCTGCCAAAGCCTGTTAGCCGACCGTTTAGCCGCTGCCGGATTTACTCTAGAGTGGATGCCCAATGGCGATACCCTCAATCTGTGGGCCAGACGCGGAACAGCGCGCCCCTGTTTCACCTTTGCCGGACACACCGATGTTGTGCCAAGTGGTGATACAACCCAGTGGCAGACCGACCCTTTCACGCCCACTCTTCAAGACGGCATGCTATACGGGCGCGGGGCGGCAGACATGAAAGGTTCACTGGCCGCAATGGTGATTGCTGCCGAGCGTTTTGTGCAGGCAAACCCCGATCATCAAGGTTCGTTAGCATTTTTACTGACCTCAGATGAAGAAGCCAGCGCGGTGAACGGCACGGTTAAAGTTGTCGAAACCCTGATGGCACGTGATGAGATGATTGATTACTGTCTGGTTGGTGAACCGTCAAGCACCACACAGGTAGGTGATGTGGTGAAAAATGGCCGCCGTGGTTCAATGACCGGCAATCTGTATCTAAAAGGTGTGCAGGGGCATGTTGCCTACCCGCATCTGGCCGATAATCCGGTGCATAAATCGCTGACCTTTTTGAATGACTTGGTCAATATTGAGTGGGATCAGGGCAATGAATTTTTCCCTCCAACCAGTTTGCAAATAGCCAACGTGCAGGCGGGCACAGGCAGTAATAATGTGATCCCCGGTGAACTATATGTGCAATTTAATCTGCGTTTTAGCACCGAAGTGACTACCGCTCAAGTTCAGCAGCGGGTTGCCGATCTGCTGGCTCTGCACGATTTACCCCACACCCTGACATGGAATATCTCTGGCCAGCCATTTTTAACTGCACAAGGGCAATTGGTGGATGCAGTGACTGCCGCAATCCAGCGCTCAGCCGGAATAACCCCACAACTGTTAACTACCGGCGGTACATCAGACGGGCGCTTTATTGCCCAAATGGGCAGCCAGATTGTTGAACTGGGGCCGGTCAACGCCACTATCCACAAAATTAATGAGTGTGTGCGAGTTGCCGATCTGGAACAATTAACCGATATGTATCAGCATACACTGGAGAATTTACTGTTGTGATCACCGCGTTTGACCCGCTCTGTTTAACCGGAAAGAGCCGCCGACATTTACAACCGCTGGATAATCACCATGCCTTGCAACCACAAGCCTGTACCGCATTCATTGCACTGCAACAGGCAGCCAAGCAGCAGGGGTTCAACCTGCAAGCAGCCAGCAGTTTTCGTGATTTTTCACGCCAGCAAGCTATCTGGAATGCAAAATTTTCCGGTCAACGGCGGGTACACGATGATCAAGGGCAAACAGTGAATGTACTGACACTTGATGAACTGGCTCGCTGCCATGCCATTTTACGCTGGTCAGCGTTGCCAGGAGCGAGCCGACACCACTGGGGAACCGAGATTGATATTTATGATCCCGACCGTTTACCGGTTGGGCAACATTTGCAACTCGAACCGTGGGAGTATCAAGATGGCGGTTATTTCAGTGATCTGACGCTCTGGTTAGACGATGCACTGCCACAATTTGATTTTGCCCTGCCTTTTACCCGTGATCAGGGCGGCATTGCGATAGAGCCATGGCATATCAGCTATCTGCCACTGGCTGAAAAACTGGCTCAACAACTGACGCCACAATCTCTCATCAATGCATGGGAACAAGAAGATATTGCCGGAAAAACAACCCTGATCACACACCTTGATACGCTGTTTGAGCGTTACATTCGTTGAGTTGTGCTTTCGTACAAAAATAACCACGCCGATACAAGGAGCTAAGTAATGGCGCTACTTGCGGAGATTTTTTCCCATAAATGGCTCATTATCATTACTGTAATTGCCGTTATTGGCGGGAATTTAGCGCTGTTAAAAGCGACTGCCAACATGAAAATACCCAAAGGAAAATCGTATCCTTCCCCAAAAAATCGGTATGACGATGATGAGAATGATGACGAAAATGACAACTGGGGTCAGGTTAACAAAAAGCAGATAACGGATACGAGCGATACTTCTCTGATAAAAAATGCAACTACTACGCAACAAACTAAAATCGACAGGAAAGAAGATCACAATCGTAACAATGACCCGCAATAACTTCAGCAGTACGTCACGTTTCTGTAGGAATCCCCCTTTTAACCGCGGTGAAAGTGGCTATTCTTAAGGCACTTATTACAACAGGGAGGACATGAATGACTTACCACGATGAGTATGAAAAAGCAGTCGCTGAGTACTCAGAAAATCAGTCGGCAATGCCTCTTGCTCCTGATGAAACGCCCGTTACTGAGTCTACAATGTAACGGTTTTATCTTTCCAGCGCACTGTCTCCTCCTCATTTCCTGCAGTGCGCTGACTTTTCTCTTTAATTATTCGATACACACACTTTTCAGCTCACCGGACTCTAGCACCGCCGCGACCTCTCGCCGAGATGCCTGCAACCACGCTTTGTGGCTCACTGTTTTTTCAACACATGGCGGTGATAATTGGCCTTTTAAC
>CAMTGL010000249.1 GCA_947071955.1 uncultured Plesiomonas sp. | reverse complement strand
ACACCAGACATTGTTGATTCTCAGGGAAGCGCCTTATGCTCAGCAGTAAAATCAAAACCAACCTGATTACCGGATTTCTGGGCAGTGGGAAAACAACTACCATCCGTCATCTATTAGCTTCAAAACCTGAACACGAAAAATGGGCGGTTTTGGTCAATGAATTTGGCGAAATTGGTATTGATGGAGCATTGCTGCGTGATCAAGGAGCTGTAGTCAAAGAGATCCCCGGCGGGTGTCTCTGCTGTGTCGCCGGATTACCCATGCAGGTGGGATTAAATATGCTCATCAGCCAACATCGGCCAGACCGTATTTTAATTGAACCCACAGGGCTTGGGCACCCAAAGCAGGTGTTGGATATGCTGACCGGAGAGCATTATCAGCCCGTTCTTACGCTGGGCGCGACCTTGTGTGTGCTCGACCCACGCCACCTGCAAGATGCCAAATACCGTGAGAATGAAAATTTTCGCGATCAAATTGCCGCAGCAGATGTGCTGATCGCCAATAAAACCGATTTATGTTCGCCACAAGAACAAGCACTGTTTACGGAATTTGTCGGCACATTACGTGCCTCGGCGCAGCAAAAAGAGCACTTCGCGGCACTTCATACCGAATTTGCAGAGCAAGGTAAGATCCCGCTTGCTCTGCTTGATTTGCCGGCACAGCCCCGACACCTCAAAGCATCGGCCGCTCATCAGCATAAAACGGCAATACCGGCAATCAGTGCCGTACTCAACTTACACGGTAATGAACGCTGGCGCAGAGCAGAAAATCAGGGGCAAGGTTATTTCAGTTGTGGCTGGATATTTGATGCCGATACCCTGTTTGATATGACTAAAATTCTAGAGCTCGCCAGAACAGCACCCGTTATCCGTGCCAAAGGTGTTGTCCGTATTGCTGGCGGAACGCTACAATTTAACCGCCAACAGGGTGAATTTCAGATTGAAACCGCTGACATAACCCCTGCCGATAGCCGTGTTGAGTTTATTCATGACAGCCGCGCTGCATGGAACACCTTCCAACAGCAGTTATTGCAAGCACGTATCCTCTGAGGCAGAGGTTTAACTTCTTTTTATCCATACTGCACAAGAACCTAAAAATAACCTCACTGTGGGATGCAAAGCAGAGCGTATCCCACAGGCAAACGTCTGTTTAACTCACACGCAGATCAATTTAACTCGCTGTCTGGCCAGTATTTAAACCCCTGCACCATTGCTTGTAATGCCAGCCCATGCTCAGTTATCTGATACACAGTAACCCCTTTAAAGTCAGCCGGCACAGTCTGATTGGCCGCATCGCCTTTTTCCTTCCATTTAGCAGCCATTTCAGCACCAGCGCTGGCATCCCAACCATATTGAATAAAGTTATCCATCGTTTTTTGGTCATGGAATATAGCAATAAATCGCATATCCTGAATTCCGAGCCCGACCCCTGCACTTAAGCTCATCATCCGCATATAAGTATTTTTATTACGGCGATTATCGTGTACTACACCAAAACCATGGCCGATACCAACCAGAGCAAAACGGTTACTTTTGGTGGAAAACACCGCATATCCCTTTGCATTACGAATTAAAGCCCGAGCTTTTGGCTGCTGTTTATACAATTTACTCAATGTATCTTGGCGGATAACCTGAATAGAGGCACGTTTCTGTTTTGGTGTATCTCCGGTTGCACCACACCCAGCCAGCACAGAGACCATCAGTAATGAACACAATATTGCTTTTAATCGAACCGTCATCAGCTTATCCAAGAACACGCATAATAAACCGCGGACTATAAGCAATACTCTCCTGCCATTCTTATCGTTCTGTGCCAAATATCAGCCAAACGCACGATAAAGCACAAAACACAGCAAAACCAAATAATGTGTTAGCGCTGTTTTATATCCTCGTAAAAAAGCCATAAAGAAATCATAAAAAAAGCCCCTTTTAAAAAAGGGGCTTGATTGATACAGAAAGTAATCTCGAGCTGTGCTTAAAATATTATCAGTTCAATATCACGCACAGCACACCACTTACAGGAACATCATAATAATCATGGCAACTACACCACCGGTAACACCGATGATAGTTTCCATCACAGTCCACGTTTGTAGGGTTTGTTTTTCGGTTAGGCCTAAGTAACGGTTTGCCAGCCAGAAACCGGAGTCATTCACGTGTGACAGTACAATCGCACCACCACCAATAGCAATGGTAATGGCAGCCAGTTGTGCACCGTTTAAGCCCAAACCTTCCAGCATAGGTAAGATCAAACCACATGATGTTAGCATCGCAACGGTAGCAGAACCCTGAATAACACGTACTGCGGCGGCCAGAATAAAGGCTAATACCACAATCGGCAGACCAGAGCTTGCCAGCGTATTACCCAATGCAGCGCCCACGCCTGAATCAACCAGAACCTGCTTAAATACACCACCTGCACCCGTAACCAGAATAATGATACCGGCCGGTTGTAATGCAGCACTGCACACACCCATGACATCATCACGGCTCATACCACGGCGAATGCCCAGCAGGTAGAATGCAGCCAAACACGCAACCATAATTGCGGTGAATGGGTGGCCAATAAACTCCAACCAGTTGTACAGGTCAGAACCTTGCTCAACAAAACGAGCAGCAATAGTTTTCAGACCAATCATCAGCAATGGCAAGCCGATAAGACCCATCGCCAGACCAAAAGAAGGCAGTTCACCGCGATCTTTATCATCAGCTTGTGCATGCTCTGGCAATGGAACATCAACAATTTTAGAAATCATTGAACCAAACAGCGGGCCAGCTAAGATCATCGCAGGGATAGAGGCCAGCAGACCAAACAGGATCATGTAACCAAAATCAGCACCCAGCTGTGATGCTACCAAAATCGGGCCTGGTGCTGGGATCAAGAACGCCTGACAGGTTGCAATACCCGCCAACAGCGCGATACCAATTTTGATTACGCTGCCACCGCCACGACGCACAATCGCGAACGCCACGCCAATTAACAGAACAACCGCAACATCAAAGAACAGCGGCAGTGCACAGATAAAGCCGGTAATGGTAATCGCCCAGTTAGCGCGATCTGTCCCGAATTTACCTAGCAGTGTTTGTGCGATGCGATCAAGCGCACCGGTGGTTTCCCTCACTTTACCA
>CAMTGL010000248.1 GCA_947071955.1 uncultured Plesiomonas sp. | reverse complement strand
CTATTACAAGAGAGTCAAGATCAGGTGCGGCAATTAGGTCGACAACAAGCTGAGCGGATTAGTGATTGGTTACTGGTTCGACGAGATATTATCCAAGCTCTGAGTCATAAAGCGAGTGCCGAGCCACTTAATGCTTTACAACAAGCACAGGTTTCCGGCCGTTTTCAATTGACCTATTTTGGTGAAAATAACGGTGCAATGCATGATTCTGATCCGAGCTTGAATCGCACAGGATATGATCCGCGTAGTCGTGGCTGGTATCAAGATGCCATACGTCAGCAGGGGATTATTGTGACAAAACCATACCTTGATGTCGCCTATAACGTGATGGTGGTAACATTGGCGCAGCCTGCTCAAGGAGGGGTTGTTGGGGGTGATTTGTCAATTGCATCATTGATTGATAGCGTGATTAATATGACCTTGCCTGCGCAAGGTTTCGCTATCATGGTACATAAAGAGGGAGATGTGATTGCCTATAAAGATGCAGTAAAGGCAATGTTGCCGACGACCGAAATTGATAAGAATTAACCCGTGCTACCATCAACCAAAGTAAAAGTTCTGAGAATTTGACCCCGGTTTACTTTGATAGTGAAGATCGTAATAAACTGCTACTTACGGTTGATATCCCTCAAACAGAGTGGGAACTCTTATTGGTATTGGATAAGGCCACACTCGAAGCTCCGCTTTCTGCTTTATTAATGCGCCAGCTTGGACTAGCTATGCTGGCTCTGATCGGTAGTGCGTTGGCGATTTCATGGCTACTTAATACGCTGCTTGGCCCGTTGGCAAAAGTATCACAGGCGTTGGCACGTATTGCCGATGGGAACGGTGATCTCACCCAGCGCATTGATGTAGATTCATGTGATGAGGTGGGGCAACTGGCCAGTTGTTTTAACCGTTTTGTTGGTAGTCAACATCAATTAATCAGTAATATCCGACAACTAGCTAATGAACTGAATGCTGATGCTGAGCGCAGTTTGGTGCTTAATCAGGCAGCGGTAGAGGAGCTACAACGGCAGCAACAAGAGGTGACTCTGGTAGCAACGGCGGTGACGGAGATGGCCAGTGCGACGATGGAAATTGCCGGTAATGCCGAGCAAACCGCAGCGGCTGCTCAGCAATCTGCACATAGCAGTGAACAGGGAAAAATGCGGGTGAATAAAACTTTGCATTCGGTAAAAGGGCTGGCCAGTGAAGTTGGTCAAGCAACTGAGGAGATTGGGGAGCTAAGCCGATAGGCGCAGGCTATCACCAGTATGTTGTCGACGATTCAGGGGATTGCGGAACAAACCAACTTATTAGCCTTGAATGCGGCCATTGAAGCAGCACGTGCTGGAGAGCAGGGGCGCGGATTTGCGGTGGTTGCTGATGAGGTTCGGGTGCTTTCGCGCCGCACACAAGATTCCACTCAGCAAATTCAATCGACCATTGAAACGTTGCAGCAAACAACAGCCCGTGCGGTGAATTTGATGCAAATCAGTCAGGGTTTGGCTGATCACAGTGTGCAGGATGCGGATCAAGCAGTACAGGCATTGGAAGAGATAACGCATGCAATCTCACTGATTTCAGGTATGGCCGATCAAATTGCCACTGCCGCTGAAGAGCAGACACAAGTCACCGGCGAGATTACCCAAAATACCACGGCAATCAAAGATGTAAGCGATGAGATTACCGCTGCCGCAATGCGTGATTTAGATCAGGCTCAACATTTAAAAGCGCGTGCTAATACACTGAATCAGCAAGTTGCAACTTTTATCCTGTAAATATAACAATTTCCTTTCGTTATATAGCCCCGCATCTAAAGTGTGGGGTTTTTATATTTAGGTAAATAAAAATCAATTTGGGTATTATGGCTGATATTGATCTCTTAATTTATAAATCGGAGAATGGGCTACGAACACCATTGGCTCCTTGTTGTAATACATGAGTGTAGATTTGTGTAGTGCGCACATCAGAGTGGCCTAGCTGCTCTTGCACTGTACGAATATCGGCACCGCGAGCCAATAGATGTGTGGCAAACGAGTGACGGAGTGTATGGCAACTTACGGGTTTGGATATTTCAAGTTTACGGGCTGCATAGCGCACCGCTTTTTGCAGCGTAGTGGCATCGAGATGATGCCGACGTAGCGCATTATTGTCCGGATCTCGACTCAATCTACTGGCTGGAAAAAGGTAATGCCAGCCCAGTTCCATTGGCCCATTTGGGTATTTGCGAGCGAGTGCATACGGCATTTTTACACCATCATAGCCGCTGGTTTGGCAGTCACCTTCAAAACATTGGCGAACGTAGGCGATTTGCTCTTTGATCACGGGTACGAGTTCTGCTGCCAGTGTCACCCGCCGGTGCTTACCACCTTTGGCATTCCAGACACTGATACATAAATAATCAAAATCAATATCACGTACGCGAAGGCGCATTACCTCCATCAGGCGCAGGCCACTGCCATACATCAATTGCGCAGCTAATCGCAAATGCGCTGGAATCGCCAGCAGAAGATCACGTATTTCTGAGCGAGTTAGTACGGACGGTAATTTGGGTGATTTACGGCTGTGCTGGAACTGCATCTCCAGACTTAAAGGTTGTTTGAGTACGGTTTTATATAAAAAGGATAATGCATTGAGTGCCTGTGCTTGTGTTTTTGTTGAGACTTGTCGATCACAAGCTAGATAGGTCAAAAATACCTGAACTTCATTCTCCCTCATTTTTGAGGGATGGCTTAGTTTATGAAAACGGATATAGAACTTAATCCAGTAGATATAAGCGGTAACGGTATTCATTGCATAGCGCTGAGTCAGCATCATTTCATAGATGCTGGCAAGGAAAGGGGAACGAGGTTTGCGCATAATACCCTCAGCTAAGCCTGTACATGCATACACTATAAATGCAAATCTGCTTTTAAGTGTGATCAAAGCAGAATTTTTCCGCATATCTTGCAAATTTTTGATGTAAATTACGGTTAATACATTGATTTTAAGTAGTATTCATACATTCCATTTTTGTGTTTATGTGTGGATATAGGGGGGAAACAGTTGTGATACTATGTAGAAAATAGCGGTATAATAAATTGTTATCTGGAAGTGTATTGAATTCATAATTACTGCGAACGTACTTACCTGTAATAGTGCCATAGTAAGT
>CAMTGL010000247.1 GCA_947071955.1 uncultured Plesiomonas sp. | reverse complement strand
CGCTTATCGTGATCTTACTGGTGCAGCGCCGCTCAAAGAGAACTTAGCGGCAGCATTAGTACTGCGTTCTGGTTGGAAAATCGGTACACCGCTGGTTGACCCAATGTGCGGCTCAGGGACACTGCTGATTGAAGCGGCGATGATGGCTTCCGATATGGCCCCAGCATTGTGGCGCGAGCAGTGGGGCTTTTTGGCTTGGAAAAGCCATGATCGCGATGTCTGGAAAGCGATTCGTGATGACGCACAAGTGCGTGCAAACGCGGGTGTGAGCAAAACCGCGCCGCTGTTTTTTGGTATCGATAATGATCAGCGCGTTATTGATCGTGCGCAAACCAACATCCGCAATGCTGGTTTAACCAGCCTGATTAGCTTAAAGCGTGCCGATGCTGTGGCATTGACCAATCCACTGAGTACCGCACAGAAAGCTGAAAATTTGCGTGGCACGGTGCTCTCTAACCCTCCTTACGGTGAGCGTTTAGGCTCAGTACCGGCTCTGATTGCACTGCACACCGTATTTGGCCGCCGTTTGAAGCAAGAGTTTGGCGGCTGGCGTGTATCGCTGTTCAGCGGTGCGCCAGAGCTGCTGAACTGCCTGCAAATGCGTGCAGAGCGTCAGTTTAAAGCGAAAAACGGCCCGCTGGATTGTATCCAGAAAAACTACCAAATTGCAGAACAGCAGCAAGACAATAGCGCGCGTAGCCTAAAAGGTGCGGAAGATTTTGCCAACCGTCTGCGTAAAAACATTAAAAAGCTCGACAAATGGGCCGCAGATGAAGGTCTGGAAGCGTACCGTTTGTATGATGCTGATTTGCCTGATTACAACGTTGCCATTGATCGCTATCTTGATCATATCGTGATCAACGAATACGCCGCGCCAAAAGAGATCGAAGAGCAAAAGGCACGTCATCGTCTGTTTGACTTGGTTGTTGCCGTGCTTGATGTTACCGGTGTTGAAGCCGATAAAGTGATATTGAAAGTCCGCGAGCGCAAAAAAGGCACATCTCAGTACGAGAAAATGGCCAATCAGGACGATTACTTTGTGGTTCACGAATATGGCGCAAGCTTGTGGGTAAACCTGACAGACTATCTGGATACAGGCCTGTTCCTTGATCACCGATTAACCCGCCGCATGTTGGGGCAAATGGCGAAAGGAAAACGCTTCCTTAACCTGTTTGCTTACACAGGTACGGCAACAGTACATGCCGCTTTAGGTGGCGCAAGCAGCACCACAACGGTAGATATGTCAAAGACTTATCTGAACTGGGCCGAGCAAAACCTCAATCTAAATAATATCCGAGGTCAGCACCGTTTAGTGCAGGCCGATTGTCTGCGCTGGCTGGAAAATGCCGATGAGCAGTTTGACCTGATCTTTATTGATCCGCCAACATTCTCAAACTCAAAGCGTATGGATGAGTCATTTGATGTTCAGCGTGATCACTTAAAGCTGATGCAAAATTTGCAGCGTCTGCTCAGTGATGACGGCGTGATTGTGTTCTCGAACAACAAGCGCGGATTCAAAATGGATATGGAAGGTTTGGCTGCACTGGGTCTGGATGCTGATGACATTACTAATTTGTCATTATCAGCTGATTTTGCGCGTAACCGCCAGATCCACAACTGCTGGATTGTGAAACACCTCGAACAAACCGCTTAATGCACTGCATTTTGAATCGATAAAAAAGCCCGCAGATTGCGGGCTTTCAAGTGATACACGACTGAAAACCAAAGGACAACAGGGTTGCAGATGCGATACCGACTTTACCACACGGAATATTGTCATCTCTGCGAGATGGCGTGGGAGATAATTTTGCAGTGCGGCATCGCGCCGCATTGCCAACGTATTGATATTGCCGGACATGAATCATTGGAAGCCCGTTATGGCATCCGGATCCCCGTCTTATGCGATTTAGCTGGCCGAGAGCTCGGCTGGCCCTTTGACTTAACGCAATTACAGGAGTGGTTAGCCAATGGCGCTGATTAACCTCACCGGTGCATACCTCTCTTACAGCGATGCACCGCTACTTGATCATACCGAACTGCACATTGAACCGAACGAACGCGTCTGTTTAGTTGGCCGCAACGGTGCGGGCAAATCGACACTGATGAAAGTACTGGCCAGTGAACAAAAGCTTGATGATGGCCGTTTACAGGTACAGCAAGACGTTGTGATCTCACGTTTGGAACAAGATCCACCGCGTAATGCAACCGGCAGTGTTTTTGACTACGTTGCTGAAGGTGTCGAGCACGTCGCTACCTTGCTTAAAGATTACCATGCCATTTCTCAACTGGTGTGTAGTGACCCGTCAGAGCAAAATCTGAATAAAATGGGAAAACTGCAAGAAGCACTGGATCACTGCAATGGTTGGATGTTTGAAAGCCGTATCCATCAGGTGATGGAGCAGTTAAATCTGCAAGAAGATATGGCACTGTCTGAACTTTCTGGCGGCTGGCTGCGTAAGGCTGCATTGGCGCGTGCACTGGTGTGTGCACCTGATGTTCTGCTGCTTGATGAGCCAACCAACCACCTTGATGTGGATACCATTCGTTGGCTGGAAACTTTCCTCAAAGAGTTTAAAGGCAGCATTATCTTTATCTCGCATGACCGTGCATTTATCCGCAATATGGCCACCCGTATTGTTGATCTTGACCGTGGCGCACTGGTGTCATGGCCGGGCGATTACGATAAATATCTGGAAGGCAAAGAAGAAGCCCTGCGGGTAGAAGAGCAGCAAAATGCCGAGTTTGATAAAAAACTGGCACAAGAAGAGGTCTGGATCCGTCAGGGGATCAAAGCCCGTAGAACACGTAATGAAGGCCGTGTTCGCGCCCTCAAAGCCCTGCGCCGTGAGCGTTCAGAGCGCCGTGAAGTCATGGGCTCGGCAAAAATCCAAATTGAAGATGTATCACGCTCCGGCAAAATTGTCTTTGAACTGGAAAATGCCTGCTACGAAGTGGATGGCAAAGTTCTGCTCGACAACTTCACCTCACAGATTATGCGTGGTGATAAAATTGCACTGGTCGGTGCGAACGGTTGCGGTAAAACCACATTAATCAAACTGTTGCTGGGTGAGATCCAACCAACATCTGGCCGTGTACATTGCGGCACCAAACTGGATGTTGCCTACTTTGACCAGTACCGTGC